>JBDNHG010000932.1:0-2423 GCA_041688925.1 Acidimicrobiales bacterium
ATGGTTACACCAGCGAGTGCAACACGGAGGCGCACGCCCGGTGGTTCATCCATCTGGCCGAACACCAAGGCGGCCTTGGAGAGCACGGTTGCGGCGTCTTCGCCGGCACCCATCTTTGTCTCGCCCATTTCGATGAAGAGGTCGGTTCCCTCACGGGTGCGCTCGCCAACGCCGGCGAATACGGATACACCACCGTGGTTGGATGCCACACGAGTGATCATCTCTTGGATGAGCACCGTCTTGCCTACGCCAGCACCACCGAAGAGGCCGATCTTGCCGCCCTCTTTATAAGGCGTCAGCAGGTCGATGACCTTTACGCCGGTTTCGAACATATTCGACGATGGCTCGAGTGAGTCGAACGACGGTGGCGGACGGTGGATCTCCCACCGCTCGGTGATGTCGAGAGACTCGATCGGCACGTCGAGTGGCTCGCCGATCACGTTCCAGATGTGTCCGAGCGTGACGTCGCCAACCGGCACCATGATGCCAGCGCCGGTGTTGCGCACCTCGGTGCCGCGGGTCAGACCGTCGGTCGGCTTGAGCGCAATGGCTCGCACCCGGCTGTCGCCGAGCTGCTGGGCGACCTCGGCCATGATGGTTGTGGTCTCACCGGCGATGACGACGTCGAATGCGATGGCGGTGTTGATCTCGGGCAGAGCACCAGGAGGGAACTCGGCGTCGATAACCGGGCCGGCGATCGAGATGATTTTGCCGCTCTTGAGCGTGGCGGGTGCTTCGGTGACAGTCATGTTGGGATTCCTCGTGGGCGTCGGCCTGGTGTGCATTGGCCTAGTGGGCGTTGGCCTAAGTGGCATTGGCTAGATGGCATTGGCTGATACTCGGACTAGTTCGTCTGGAGAATTTCTGCGACTTTGGTGTTCTTGTCGTCGTCGCCGCCGCCGAGTGCTTCGGCGCCGCCCACGATCTCCATGATCTCGGTCGTGATGGCTGCTTGGCGAGCGCTGCTGAGCTGGCGTCCAAGCTTGGTGATGAGTTCCTCGGCGTTGTCGGTTGCTGCTTTCATTGCCCGCTGGCGGTTCGCGTGCTCTGATGCAGACGAATCGAGTAGCGCGGAGAACAAGCGGCTTTCGATGTAACGAGGCAGCAGCGAGTCGAGCACGCCGTCGGCCGACGGTTCGAATTCGAATTCTGCTTGCTTGGTCAGCTCGCCGCCACGGCCGACCTCGGCGATGGTCTCGACTGACTCGAGCGGCAAGAACTGACGAACGGCCAGCTTCTGTGTGCCGATACTGACAAACTCGGTGTAGATCAGGATGACCTGATCGATGTCGCCGTCGATGAACTGCTCGGCGACATACTCGGCTACCTCGGCGGCCGACTCGTAATTCGGCGTGTCGGTGATGCCTTCGTAGAACTTGTCGACGTCATAGTGGCGGAACGCGAAGTAGTCACGTGCCTTCTTGCCGATCAGGATCAACGAATAGTCGATGCCTTTTGAGCGCCGGTCCATCAGCTCACGTTCGGCGGCACGAATGACCGTCGAGTTGTATGGACCAGCCAAACCACGATCGCCGGCGATCACCACATAGGCGACCTTGCGAATCTCTTCGGGCGTTTCGAGCAGTGGGTTACGTGCATGTGCGCCGCCCTTTGCCAGATCCTCGATCACCGAAGTGATGCGGGCAGCATAGGGGCGAGCCTCGTTGGCCCGAGTCTGCGCTTTGGCTACTCGGGTTGCAGCGATGAGTTCCATTGCACGAGTGATCTTCTTCGTGCTCTGCACTGATGCGATTCGGCGCTTGAGGATGCGCTCCGCGGCTCCAGGAATGGCTCAGCCCTCCCCGGGACGAGCGATGTCGGTCTCAGGAAGAGTGACATCGCTATCGACCATGCCGGTCGTTGCGGCGGCTTGTGCTTCGGCGTCAGGAGCGTCGCCTGCGGCGGCCTCGCTTGTTTCGAACTGTGCAACGAACGCACCAATGACCGAGCCGAGCTCGTCGGTGTCGACTTTGCCGCTGCTCTTGATGCCGTCATAGAGACCGCTGTGCCGCGTAGCGACATATTCGAGCAGCTCTTCTTCGAAGCGGCTGACATCGCTGACGGGTACGCCGTCGAGATACCCGTTGGTACCGGCATAGATCGAAACGACCTGCCGTTCGACCGGCATTGGCGAGTTGATGCCCTGCTTGAGCAGCTCGGTCAGGCGGTAACCACGGTCGAGCTGGGCTTGTGACACCGGGTCGAGGTCGGAACCGAACGAGGCAAACGCCTCGAGTTCACGGAACTGCTGCAAGTCAGACTTGAGCGTGCCCACGGCGGTCTTCATGGCCTTGATCTGTGCGGCCGAACCCACTCGGGACACCGATACACCCACGTCGACGGCAGGTCGGATACCCGACTTGAACATGTCGTCCTGGAGGAAGATCTGACCATCGGTGATCGAAATCACGTTGGTCGGGATG
>JBDNHG010000933.1:0-4023 GCA_041688925.1 Acidimicrobiales bacterium
TCTTGGTCTATGACGTGCAGGCTCGCCAGAATCCGGCGAACAGCCTGGTTTCGGCCGATGTTTTGGTTCAGGTGCGAGAGGTGCCGGGCGTCGCGGCTGCTGCTCCTCTCGGCCTGAGCGTGTTCACCGGCACCAGCGATGGCGCCGAGATCGACGTGCAACTCGTCGGCGGTGACTCGACGGGCCCTTCGTTCCCCGCCGATATAGCCGATGGCCGTGTTCCCACAGCATCAGGTGAGGTCCTGTTCAGCGCTTCAGGATTTGACGATCCAATTGCCATTGGTGAGAGCATCACGGTCGAGGACATCAACTTCGAGGTTGTCGGCATCGCCGATGGAGCGTCGTTCAACCTGCTTCCCACCATGTATGTCACGTTCGACGACTTCGTTGCGGCATCACAGTCTCGGGCGGGGGTCCCAATCGAGGTCGCTCCATCGCTGCTTGCGGTGGCGGTCGACGACGGCGCTGATCCGGCCGACGTCGCAGCGTCACTTTCGACTTCGATCGACGGTGTCGAGGCACTCGAGCGCTCTGCAGCTGTCGATGCGTTGCCCGGTGTCAGCCGCATCACGCAATCGTTCAACATCTTGTATTTGCTGCTCTACATCGTGGTCGCGATCGTCACCGGTGTGTTCTTCCTGATACTCACCGTGCAGAAACAGGATGCTCTCGTTCTGCTTCGAGCTGTCGGCGCCGGCAGCACCGACGTGATCAAGTCAGTGCTGATCCAGGTGCTGGTCGTCGTCGGTGCCGGAGCCCTGATCGGCACTGCGATCACGACCGGACTGCTCGAATTGAGTCGAGAGACGCTCGGCGCGTCGTTGAACCCCTCGACCACCGTCAAGAGTCTGGCCGCAATCGTTGCCATTGGTCTGGTGGCTTCAGTCGGCGCTGTTCGCCGAGTGTTGGCCATCGATCCGGTGCAGGCCACCAAGGCCAAGGCCCTCTGATAATGCGCATTGGACTGAAAGAACTACGACGCCAACCTTCACGATTCGCCTCGGTCGGCATCGCCTTGACGGTGCTCGTCGTATTGCTTGTCGTGCTCGGAGGGTTTCTCGATGGCCTCGAGCTCAACCAGACCGGCCCCTATCGAGCGCACGAAGACCGCATTCTGGTGTTCTCCGAAAGCAGCGAGAACCTGATCCAACGGTCCGAAGTCGACCAGGCACAAGCGGCCGAGTTGGCCGACACCGACGGTGTCGCCGCCGTTGGCGGACTCGATCTGATCAGTTCCACCGCCACGGCGAACGACGGCGAGGTGTTCGACATCGTGCTGTTTGGCTACGAACTCGCAACCGATGTGATTCCGAGCCCACCAGCCAATGGCGCCGTCGTCGACGCAGCTCTGACCGATCGTTACGGGGTCGCGGTGGGCGACACGTTGAAGATCGGGCCCAGCTCTGAGCCAGTACTGGTCGTAGCAATCGTCGATGATTTGAGCCAGGGTTCACCAACTGTCTGGGTATCGACAGATCGTTGGCGCGAGATCGTCGAAGCCGGAAACCCGGCAGCGCTGCCTCCTGAGGGCGTCAACCAGGCGCTCGTGGTCGATCTCGCTGAACAGGCAGACATAGCCGACCTCGCAGCCGAACTCAATGGCCTCGTCGGAATCAGCGCTGTCACGGCGATCGAAGCAATCGAGGCGCTACCGGTCGTGCAGCAGCAATCATCAACCTTCGAGGCGATCATCGGGCTTACCTTCGTGGTGACGTTACTCGTCGTGGCGCTGTTCTTCGCATTGATCACGCTGGAACGAATCGGGCTCTACGCCGTCCTCAAAGCACTGGGTGCCGGCACCAAGGATCTCATGGCCGGCATCTCGGCCCAGGCCGTCTGCGTCAGTGTGGTAGCGCTGGTGATTGGGTTTGGCCTGAGCGTCGTGTTCGTCAGCCTGCTTCCTGACGACTTGCCCGTGCGCATCGAACCGGCCCGTCTCGCCCAGATAGCCGTCGGCGTCATCGTCACAGCGATTGTCGGAAGCCTCTTCAGCCTGCGCCGGGTACTGCGAATCGACCCGGCAGAAGCGATTGGATAAGCCATGCCAGCACTCGAACTGAACAACGTCCGCAAGGTCTATGGAACCGGTGAGCACCAAGTCGTGGCGCTTAATGATGTCGACCTGACCGTCGACGATGACGAGATGTTGATCCTGGTCGGTCCATCAGGGTCGGGCAAGACCACGCTGCTGACCGTTGCGGGTGCGCTTTTGCAACCCACGTCGGGCAGCGTCAAGGTTGGTGGAACCGAGATCACGGACCTCGACGAGAAACAGCGAGCAGCTTTGCGACGAGACCAGGTCGGTTTTGTATTCCAGTCGGTCAATCTCGTGCCCTTTCTCACGGCGAAAGAGAACCTGCTGGTCGTCCGCCAGTTCGGTGGCTCAAAGATCGACAATGAGGCGAGAAAACGGGCCGATCAATTGTTGGATGAGCTGGGCCTCGGCGGACGAGGCGGCAGCCTGCCCTCACAATTGTCGGGCGGGCAGAAGCAGCGGGTGGCTATTGGCCGAGCGCTCATGAACGAGCCGTCGCTCGTGCTCGTCGATGAACCAACGTCGGCACTCGACTCTGAACTCGGCAAGCAGGTCATGGACCTGCTGCAACGCGAGATCAAGGGCCGCGGCGTCGCAGCCATCATCGTCACTCATGACGAACGAGTGCTCGAGTATGGCGACCGTCAGGTCCAGATGGTCGACGGGGTCCTCAGCTCTGATAGCGAACACGCCGAGCGAGCGGCAACGGCGCAGGCATGACACCGAGCATCTGACGCAGCCTCCGCTGTGCCGCACTCAATTGATTTGTCGTTCGCGGCTGGCCCAAAAGGGCTCGCGTAGGTCTCGTCGCAGCACCTTGCCGGTCGCATTGCGGGGCAGTGTGTCGACGAAGTCGATCGCAACGGGGCACTTGTAGCTCGCGAGGCGTTCGCGAACGAACGCCATGAGCTCGGCTTCGCTGAGCGCGGAGCCGGGGGTCCGCACGACGATGGCTCGTGGCGATTCTCCCCACTTCTCGTTTGGCACACCGATCACGGCAACCTCGGCGACCTCGGGATGCCAATCGATCGCGTTCTCGACCTCGGCCGGGTAGATGTTCTCGCCGCCCGAGATGATTGTGTCGCGAAGCCGATCGCGGAGGAAGAGATAGCCGTCGGCATCGAGCTCGCCGACGTCGCCGGTGCGGAACCAGCCGTCGTCGAAGAGCACCTCTGCGGTTGCTTCTGGCCGATTCCAGTAGCCCGACATCAGCCGGTCGGTACGGGCCTGTACTTCGCCCGTCTCGCCGGCGGGCAAGATCTCGCCCGACTGAATATCGACGATCCGAATCTCGACACCAGGGCGCGGCCGCCCACACGAGCGCAACCGTTCGAGCGCCATTTCAACTTCGGCTTCGGGCCCGTTCGGATCGAACAAGTGGTCCTCGGGGTCGAGCACACAGAGGATGCCGGCCGTTTCGGTGAGCCCATAGGCCTGCAAAATGCGGCACTGGAAGGTGGCGATGGCGGCCTGCAACACCTGCGCCGTGATCGGCGCGGCGCCGTACGAGATCGTGCGAATCGACGACCGGTCGGTCGCCATCGTCGCCGATGAGGTGACCAGTCCTTGCAACAGCACCGAGGCGAGCACCAGATTCGTCACGCCTTCAGATTCGATGACACGCAACATGCTGTCTGCATTCGCGTCGTTGTCGAGCACGAGTCGCGAGCGGGCATAGAGCGACGCGGCGACCGTGCCGGCGCCAGCGATGTGAAACAGCGGAAGCACCGACAACACGACCGACGACCGGTCGAGTTACCATACCTCGTTTACGGCGTCGGGGATACAGGCGCCGAGTGAGCGGCGCGTCAGCATCGCTCCCTTTGGTTTACCGGTGGTTCCCGACGTGTATAGCTGCAATACGACATCGTCGTCGGTGTACGGCCCCGATTCGACGGCATCGCTCGACTGAGATTCGCGCCAGCGGTCCCAGTCATTGTCACCCCCACCGTCGACGACCATGACGGGGATGCCCGCAGCTTCGGGCA
>JBDNHG010000934.1:0-7218 GCA_041688925.1 Acidimicrobiales bacterium
CAGGTGCTGCACATCGCCGTGGTGTTTCTGGTTGCGATGGCCGTTGGTGGTGCGTGGGCCGGGCTGGCTGGTGTGCTCAACGTGACACGGGGCGTCAATGTCGTCATCTCGACGATCATGCTCAACTTCATTGCGGTGAGCGGGTTCATGGCCTGGTGGGTGCCGGCCTGGCAGGCTGACCTTCGCGAAGGCGAGAGCCTCTCGGCTACCAACCTGGGCACCGCACGAATCGACGACTCGGGTGTTTTGCCCGACATCACGAGTTGGGTCGAGGTGTTCACCGGCGACATCCGCGACAACAACCCGGTGACGGGCATGCTCGTGATCGCCGTCCTGGTGGGTATTGGCTACTACGTGCTTTTGAACCGCACGACATTTGGCTTCGACCTGCGGTCGAGCGGCATAAACCCATTTGCGGCTCGTGCCGGCGGAGTGCCACCCAAACGGATGATCGTCGTCGCCATGATCCTGTCGGGCGCCATCGCCGGGCTGATCGGTCTTGTCGAAGTCTTCGAAATCTCCAAGTTCCGACCAAACCAGATCCAAGGCCTGGGCTTTGCCGGCATCGCCGTTGCGCTGCTCGGGCGAAACTCACCGTTCGGCATGGCGTTGGCGGCGTTGTTGTTCGCATTCCTCGATATTTCGTCAGGCATCTTGCAACAAACCGGCACAGCGTCGAAGGAGATCGTCTCGATCATGCAGGGCATCGTGTTGCTGGCAGCGGTGATCGCCTATGAGGTGGCCCGTCGATTCCGTGAACGAGACGAGGCTAGGTCAACCGCCGAAGCTCTCGCCGGGGCGGTGGCAGCATGACTCTTCCAGTCGGGGGCCCAACAGCTCAATTCAACGACGGTGTTCGCAAGATCACCGACCGGTTTGGCCTCAACCGCGGCGGATCGCCTTCGCCATCAACCAAACGTTCCCGCATGCCGACAGCCATCAAATGGATGTTGTACGCGCTGGCAGGCATGTTGTTGCTCACCATCGTGCAGAGCATTGGTGACACCGACAAGTTGACGTCGGCGCCGATCTCACGCGAGATGTTGCGGTGGTCGTTACCGGTGCTTCTTGCGGGCCTCGGCGGCTTGTTCGCCGACCGGTCCGGCGTCGTCAACATCGGCCTCGAGGGCATGATGATTCTCGGCATGTGGTTCGGTGCCTGGGGTGCGCTCGAATTCGGTCCGTGGATGGGCCTGATAATCGGCGTACTCGGTGGCGCATCAGGCGGCCTGCTACATGCCGTGGCCACCGTTACCTTTGGCGTCGATCAGATCATCTCTGGAGTCGCCATAAACATTCTCGCCCCCGCCGGAACCAGATATCTGTCGCAAGAGGTCTGGGGTTCGCCAACCCAATCGCCTCGGGTGCAAGGCATCGGCGATTGGGACGTTCCCTTCCTGGCCGGAGGTTCGATCTTCGGGTGGGACTCACCCGACATTCTGCTGACCATTGCGAACAAAGAGTGGTGGTACATCAGCGATATCGCCGACTTCAGTCGCGGGTTGATGCGAAACACATCGCTGCTCGCGTTGATCGCTCTAGCCCTTGTGCCGTTCTGTGCCTGGCTGTTGTGGCGCACCCGCTTTGGCCTTCGCTTGCGAATCGCTGGCGAACAACCCCAAGCCGGCGAATCCCAAGGTGTCAACATCTACGCCTACAAGTACGCAGCGGTGATCATCTCGGGCGCACTCGCGGGCCTGGGCGGTGTTGTGATCTCGAGCCCTGAGCTCTCGGGGCAGTTCCTCGAAGGCAACAGTGGCGGTCGAGGATTCATCGGCCTTGCTGCCGTGATCTTCGGCAACTGGCGGCCGCTCGGCATCCTGCTCGGGGCCCTGCTCTACGGCTACGTATTCGGTCTCGACCTCAAGGATCTCGATGGCAGCGCCAGCCATGCGCTGCTTCTGCTCAATGCCATTGCGCTCGGCGGAGTCGCCGCGTGGGCTGTCACCCGCCGCCGTATCGCCGATGGTGTACTGGCCGGCCTAATGGCGGTCGGAGGCCTTGTCTGGTGGATTGTCTCCGACAGCGTGCCTGGCTGGTGGAGCAATATTTTGCCCTATGTGGTGGTATTACTCGTTCTCGTCTTCTTCGCGCAACGATTGCGCGAACCCGCAGCCATCGGCCAGCCATACCACCGTGGCGAAAGTTGACCGCTCGTTAGGATCAAGCACATGGAATTGACTGCGAGCCAACTCGCCGAATTCGAGCGAAACGGCTACCTCGTACTCCCCCACTTCATCAGCGATGCAGATTGCCTGGCGTTACGTGATCATGCGACGTCGCTCGAAGACAAGCTGCGGACCGACCGCGATCACGTCACGGTTTTCTCTACGGGTGATCAAGCCCATGGCGACGACTCTTGGTTCCTGACTTCGGGCGACAAGACACGTGGATTCTTCGAAGACGATGGCACCCACCTGAACAAGATCGGGCATGCCATGCATGATCTCGATCCGGTGTTCAGCCGCTTCTCTCGCGACCTTGGGTTCGCCAAAATGGCAGCCAGCATCGGGTTCAGCGACCCACGACTCGTGCAGTCGATGTATATCTTCAAGCATCCAGGCGTCGGTGGCGAGGTCACCTGGCATACCGATCACACCTTCTTGTGGACCGAACCTCGTTCTGTCGTCGGATTCTGGGTGGCGATCGATGATGCGACGGTGAACAACGGTTGCCTCTGGGCTATCCCAGGCGGCCACAAGATTCCGGTCAAATCCCGGTTCGTCCGCGATGGCGACACCACAACTACCGAGGTCTTCGACGACACGCCCTATCCGATCGAGCGGGCCGTCTCGATCGAGGCCAAACGAGGCACCCTTGTGCTGCTCGATGGCGCTCTCCCCCACTGGAGCGACGTCAACCGGTCTGACCAGCCTCGCCAGGCGTACACGCTGCATGTCGTCGACGGCACCGCCGAATGGGATGAACACAACTGGCTGCAACGCCCCGACATGGCGTTCCAATCGTTCCGCTAACGCAAACCGCTGTTCGAACTCAGCCCATCGACGGTAGGTGCCGTCTCAGGGTGTGAACGAGATGGTGGGTTTGGTGCCGGGGATGACGATGCCGCCGCGGTCACCAACGGTGATTGTTCCGTAACGCTGCGAGAAAACGGCAGGAAGCTCGCGATCGCCAGGCAATGACAGCCAGACGCGGAGCAGATGGCGACGCAGCGCTGGATCGTCGTGATCTATGAAGCCAGTGCGGTCGTGCAGCAACGAATGGTTGTGCACGAATTGCATGTCGCCGGGCGCAAAGTCCATTTGGCAATGCATGGTCGGGTCGTTCATGACATGGTCGAACAGATTGAGCGCCTGTACCTGCTGGGCGTCGGGCTTCGGCGCAGCGTCGAATCGCGCCGCCGAATCAATGTATTGCCGCTGATAGAGGCCGGTCACTCGACTGCCCGATCGTGACAGCACCGGGATCTCGAACCATGGACGTTCGCCCTCGGGCTGCTCGCCTCGTCGATCGGTTGCAACCGGCTCAAAGAGCCGGGCAGCGAGTTCGGGAGCCTCGTCGACCATCCGCTGGTAGACGGCATCGACGCTGACCACCATCGACGCGCCACCTTGCTGCGCCCGTCGCAGGCAGAGCAGGCCGACAGCGTCTGTCGAATCGGTGTGGAATGTCTGGCGGCGATTCGTTTGATAGATGCGGGTCGTCGGGTCTTCAGCATTGGCGCCGACGTCGGTCACGTGACCGAGCAGGTGTCCAGCTGCATTCTGTGAACGAAGCGATCCAATCAACGACCCGAACAGCAGAAACATGACCGCAATCGCATCGGGTTCATGCGCGTTGACATCGAGGCCCGACACCAACGCCAGGCCTGGGCCATCAATGAGCAAGCCTCGTACCGACGTGGCTCGTTCGACAAGCTGCGTCGGCGCCACCGCTACCGACGCTGCGATCAGACTGGGGTCCTCGCCAAGTGCGCTGGGGTCAACCGTTGCTGACCACGCAGCGAGCGCGTCGAGCTCAGCATCTTCCCACCGAAGCTTCCAGCCATCATCGGCCTCGAGATCAGCAGCGCGCCACCCTAGTACTGGCATCTGTGACCCTCACCGTTGACATAGTCATGCTGTGGGGTCACAGATGCCACGGATTTAGGGGATCTCGACGACGGAACGGAGGACTTCGCCGCGTTCCATCTTGTGGAAGGCTTCTTCGACCCCGTCGAGGCCGATGGTCTCGGACACGAATCCGTCGAGATTCAAGCGGCCCTGCAGATAGAGGTCGATCAGCATCGGGAAGTCGCGGCTCGGCAGGCAGTCGCCATACCACGACGACTTGAGCGATCCGCCCCGACCGAAAATGTCGATGAGCGATAGTTCGACCTTCGCGTCTGGATGTGGCACGCCGACCAACACCACGGTGCCCGCCAGGTCGCGTGCGTGGAACGCCTGCTCGTAGGTCTTGGGAAGGCCGACCGCATCGATCACGACGTCGGCGCCGTTACCGTCGGTGAGCTCGCGGATGCGTTCGACAACATCTTCGGTCGCAGCGTTGATCGTGTGGGTTGCGCCAAAACCTTTTGCCCACTCGAGCTTGGTGTCGTCGACGTCGACGGCGATGATCTTCGATGCTCCGGCCAGCTCGCTGCCGCAGACGGCGGCGTTGCCTACGCCTCCGCAACCAATGACGGCGACCGAGTCTCCTCGACCAACAGCGCCGGTGTTGATGGCGGCACCGATGCCGGCCATCATGCCGCATCCAAGTAGTCCAGCAGCTGCTGGACTGGCTGCGGGGTCGACCTTGGTGCACTGACCTGCGGCGACGAGTGTCTTTTCGGCGAACGCCCCGATGCCAAGCGCTGGGCTCAGCTCGGTTCCGTCGGCCAGGGTCATCTTTTGGGTGGCGTTGTGTGTGTTGAAGCAGTACTGCGGCTCGCCCCGGTTGCATGCCCGGCAATTGCCGCAAACGGCGCGCCAGTTGAGGATGACATAGTCGCCAGCTGCAACGTCGGTGACTCCTTCGCCCACCTCTTCGACGATGCCTGCGGCTTCATGGCCGAGAAGGAAGGGAAACTCGTCATTGATGCCGCCCTCCCGATAGTGCAGGTCGGTATGGCAGACACCACATGCCTGCACCTTGACCAGCGCTTCGCCCGGACCTGGGTCAGGCACGATGATTGTTTCGAGCGTGACCGGCTCGCCTTTTGCTCGTGCGACGACGCCTTGTACTTCATGCGGCATTTGTAGAGCCCTCCATAGCCAGGAACGCCAAACTGTAGCTGCTTGTGCCACCCGACCCCAGATGTATCCGATACCGAACATGTACGAGGCACACGTTCGTTCCCGCCGCCCTGTTCGGACGCCCAGCAGCTACAAAGCCCCCGGGAAGGTGGACTGCTCAGCTCGGACAGGATGAGGCCCCCGAGGGCCGAATCCGGGCTACCCCTACTCGGCAAAGAACAGAGTCCCCAGGACCGTAGATGACTCAGCTAAACGCAGCGTTTCGGCGAGGTACGAGCCGAAAGGCGGATTAATCGGCGTCGCTGAGGTAGGGGCGCGGGTCGACGGCACGGTCGCCGTCTTCCCATACTTCGAAGTGGAGGTGTGGCCCGGTAGAGAGTCCAGTGGATCCGACCAGCCCAATGGTGTCACCAATTTCGACTTCCTCGCCGGGTTCGACCAGGATCACGCTCATATGGGCGTACAGCGTCAACAGATGGCCGCCATGGTCGATAACGACGGTGTTGCCGTAGCCGCCAAAGGCGGACGCGATCTGCACGATTCCAGGCCCGGTTGCCAGGATTTCTTCGCCGAAACCGGCCGTTATGTCAACGCCGTTGTGGCTTCGCACATAGCCGAGAATCGGATGGAGTCGAGGCCCGAAACCGGACGTGATACGGGTGCGCGGAAAGATCGGGTTCGCGAGCAGGCCATCGAACTCGGCGAACGTGGTGACGCGGAATTCGGTCTGTTCGATGATGGCGGCGATCTCGAGGGTGGCCTGCTCGAAGATGCCGAGTTCTTGCGCGAACGAGGCCTTGTTCTCGCGAAGTTCCGCCACGAGCTCGGCTTCCTCGTCGCGGCGTTCGATTTGTTCTAGGCGCAGCAGCGTCGCCTCCTCGCGCAGCAGTTCGAGGCCTTCGGCCGATGTCACCGCCGAGGCGAGCGATGCCTGGACCTCGTTGGCTGCTCGTTCGAGGGCGATCGACAGCTGCTGGGCCTGGCCCGCTAGCGCTTCGACCCGCGAGATGTTTGCGACCTGATCGTCGAGCAGCACCCGTCCGTAGAGTTGGGCAACGCTGATCTCGGTGACATTGGTCGCCGACAAGACGGCCTCTTCGATCAGTGCGTCGTTGCCACCAACGATGAATACATGCAGAACCTCTTCACGTAGCAGCGCCTGCTCGCGTGCCAATTGTTTGCGGGTGTACAACAACCACTTGGCGTTGTTCTCTCGGTCGATGTCGGCGTCGGCCGCCGCTGCGGTGAACTGGCGCACGTCTCGTTCCGCTTCGATCAGCAGCTGGTCGAGTTCGGCGAGCTGGCCCTCGATTGTCAGATACGAACTCGTGGTTTCGCGCAGCAAGGTCAACGCATCGGCCTCGGCCCCAGCGGCTGCTTCGAAGTTGCCCAGCCGTCGCAGGAACTCTGAGCGGGTAACGCACTGGTCGAGCCCGGCGAGATATGAGTAGCCGTCGAGCACAGCGTTCGTCGTGACGCGAGCGGGGATGCTGCCTGAAATGACGCACGGGTGCGTCGGGTCGAGGAACTCGACACATTCGCCCGACGGGTCGAGCCGATGCAGCGCCGGACACAGGTCGCCGCACGGGTCGTCGCCTCGACCTATGGCGACTGGTTCGCCGTCGTCGCCTTCATCGATGTCACGCGTGGCGCACTCGATCAACCGGTCATTTGATTCGGTACATGCCTCGTCGCCGTCTGCGCAGCTACCCCGCGGGTCGGCACACTTCACGCCGTCGCCGTCACCCGTTGCCCGGTTCTCGGCGCACTCTTTGATTCGCGCCTGGCAGAAAGCATCGGCTTCGGCGCATCGCACCACGACCTCGGTCTTGCCGTCCTCACCTACGACCCTCTCGACGACCAGGCAGGCGCCACCAATAGGCCGCGGTGACCCGTCGGGACAATCGGAATCGGGAGCGACGCATCGGCGCCCGTCGATGGCCAACAACTCGCCGTCGGGGCATCCGTCGCTTCTGCAGCTCAATAGGTCGCTTGCAAGAATCTGTCCGTCGGGGCAGGTGAA
>JBDNHG010000935.1:0-2931 GCA_041688925.1 Acidimicrobiales bacterium
GAGCTCGTCGACGCTCGCTGTCGCATAGGTCAGGCGCTACCGCCGCAACGCACGGTTCGCCGCCAGCTCGACTGATCTGGCGGGGCCAGCAGGTCAAAGAGGGAACGCGAGATAAAAGGTTGCGCCCGCATCGGGCTGCGACTCGATCCATATGCGGCCTTTGTGGCCTTCGACGATGCGCTGGCAGATCGCCAGCCCGAGCCCCATGCCTTCGTAGCCGCTGTGGCCTCGCCGAAAGAGTTCGAAGATGCGCTCGTGGTGGGCTTCCTCGATGCCACTGCCATTGTCGGTCACCGCGAGCACGACCTGCGACTCGGTCGACTCCCTGGCCATGATGTGGATGGTCAAGGGCCGGTCGTTCGATCGGTACCGAATCGCATTCTCGATGAGGTTCTGGAACACCTGGCGAAGCTGCACAGGATCGCCGGTCAGGGCTGGTAATTTGTCGACCGTGATCGTCCCCCCGACATTGATGACATCGGGTGCCAGCATGGCCACGACATCACCGACGACGTCGTCCATTTCGAGATGCTCGCGTTGGTCTGCCGGGCTCAGTTGCACCCGCGAGTAGGCCAACAAACCCTTGATCAGTTCCTCCATACGCAGCACTGCGGCCACGACCAGGTCGCGAAGTTCTTGGGCTTCGTCGTCGAAGCTCGAGCCCACGGTTTCCTCGAGATGTTCATCGAGCAATTCGAGACCCTGGCGAACATTGCGCAGGGGGGCTTGCAGATCATGTGACGCGATGTAGGCGAACTGCTCGAGGTCTCGATTCGACCGGCGCAGTTCATCGAGCAGCGTTTCGAGCTGACTGGTTCGCTCGGCGACACGAGATTCGAGTTGGGTATTGATGGCTTGCAACCGGTCGCGTTGGCGATTGCGCTCGGTCAGGTCGTGCACCATGCCGGTGAAGAGATGGTCGGTGCCAGTGATGACCTCAGAGACGGCGAGAGCCATGGGAAACACGCTGCCATCGGCTCGTTGTGCCTCGACTTCGCGGCCGATACCGATGATGCGGGGCTCACCTTCGGCGAGGTACCGCTCGAGGTACCCGTCGTGCTCCGAGCGGTACGGCTCAGGCATCAACATCTTGATGTTGCGCCCCAGCAGTTCGTCGCGGCGGTAGCCGAACAGTTCTGATGTTGCCTTATTTGCGTCGGCTATCAGCCCGTGGATGTCGATGACGATGATGGGGTCGACCGCGGTGCGGAAGATACCGGTTGCCACCGCTTCACTACGTTCGGCGCGCTCACGCAAGTCGGTACTCAACGCAGAGTCGCGTGCAATCAGGTACACTGAGTCGCGCTGATGGCATATCGACATATGGAACGTGTGATGTCTTCCGTCTTTGTCGCGGATTCGGGTGCGGAATCGCATCTGGTGAATGCCGTCGCCCGGTGCTTCGAGCATGGCGCCGGTGTCCGCCTTGTCGTCGGGATGAACGAGGTTGGTCAGCGGCTGCGACACGAGTTCTTCTGCTGTCCATCCAAGCGATGCAGTCCATGCCGGATTCACCTTGAGCAACTGTTCGCCCGCAGCGATAGCCATGAGATCGATCGAGAGCGCGAAGAGGTCCTCGAGTTGCTCGGAGCTTGGGCTGGTCTCGGGCATGGCTGTGAGCGTTGCCGATGAGCGTGACGCACGCAAGTCTTGCGTCAAGTATTCGCCAGGACCTTGTGCTCTACGTATTTGCGGCCATTTGCGGCATGATGGAGGTTCGGCATGGTCGCCGATAACTACAAACAATGGAGTAACGATGGCTTCCACAAAGGCATGTAAGATCGTCGTAGGAATCGATGGTTCTGACACCGCGACAGCTGGCCTCAAGTGGGCAGCCTCACTTGCGGCGACGAATGATGGCAGCATCTCGGCGGTCATGGCGTGGAACTACCCGGCTGCCATGATGATGCCGATAATTGGCACCCCCGTACTTCCGGCCGATTTCGTGGCAGAGACGACTCGCGCCACGCTGACGAATGTTCTTGCGGCCACCGAACTCCCCGACGTCCCGGTCGAAGAATGGATCATGATGGGAGCGCCACGGGCAGTGTTGACCGAGGCTGCAGAAGACCACGACCTGCTGGTGCTCGGGCGCAGCGGCAACAGCCGATTGAAAGAACTCTTTCTCGGCTCGACGGTGAGCTATTGCGTGCGCCACGCCGACTGCCCAGTTGTCGTTGTTCGCTCTGCCGGCGCCCCCGAACACGGAATCACCGTCGCTGTCGACGGATCACCCTCGTCGATCGAAGCGCTTGTTTGGGCTATTGGCCTGGGCGATGATCACGACCTACTTGCGGTGTTTTCCCACGACGAATGGGAGCTCGACGACATGCCACTCGACGACAAGGTCCGCGGCGAACTCGATGCCAAGGCCGACGAGATGCTGACGAAGGCCGTCAAAACTGCGGTCGAGCGCACCGGCGCTGACCCAGCTCGCATCAATCGCCAGATCCGTCAGGGCGACCCTCGCACCACGCTGGTCGACCAAGCAGACGCCGAGCGTCTCCTCGTTCTCGGCGCGCAAGGCCATTCAGGCATTGCCCGCTGGGCGCTCGGTTCGCTCGCGGATTACGCAGTCCAACATGCCCCTGGCACGGTTGCTATTTGGCGCTGAATGGGTCAGCGGGCGCATCGGTAGCAAACTGACCACTACCGTTCGTTCTGTGGGAATTGAACACGTACGGCTTCTTGTCGTCGAAGACAATCCGATCGACGCCCGCGCGACGCTCAAGGCCCTGAAGCGCCTCGATGTCGAGTACACCGTCGACGTGGTCGAAGATGGCGACCAGGCCATTGACTATCTGACGGGTGGATCAAATGCCCGGCCCGATCTCGTCCTGCTTGACCTCAACCTTCCTGGACGCGATGGGCTCGATGTTTTGCGGGAGGTGAAACAACACGTCGACCTGCGCCGGATCCCGATCGTTGTGC
>JBDNHG010000936.1:0-4236 GCA_041688925.1 Acidimicrobiales bacterium
CGTTGAGAATGGGGGAGTCGGGCGTGAGCGCTGGTTCGCTGTTGCGCTGGTCTGCGTAGAAGATCTGCGGTCCGACCTGCCACTTTTGTGTCCCGGTGTCGGCGTTCACAGAATACGCGAACTGCTGGTCGATGACGAGCACCGACTCCTCGTGCTGTCGAAGTGCTGCGGCCGCGAATCCGGGCAGCGGCACCAGCCACTGGGGTGCACCGTCGGTGACATCGAGCGAGTACAGGAGGCTGCGATCGTGATCTTGGTCATTCGACAGCAGCGTGATCGATCGAGCTCCAACGGCGATCTGCGTGTTGGACATTACGTGGGGCACTTCGGTCGCCCAGACGGATGCTCCGGTCTCGGCGTCGATGAGTGACACCGTAGACATGAGGTCTGATCCGCAGGCTCGGTTGCTGACCGGAGGAAGCGAGTCGAGCAGTGTGGGTGTCGGAAGCGGACCCACAGTTGGCGGCAGGGCAATTGGTCGAGCCACCGCGGTTGCGGTCGCTCCGTTCGAGGTGGTGCCTGGTGCTGGAGCGGTCGGCGTTGGCACGGCAAGCTGATCTTGCGCCGAAAGCGGTCTATCGCCGGCGGACGAGCCGCACCCAATCAACAGGACCGCGAATGCAAACAACGGCAGCCACCCTGATTTCGATGCGGTCACGTGTCCTCAAATCCAGCGAATTAGCCAGGCCCGCCCGATGTCGCCACGCAAACAATCGTAGGGCGCGGTGCCCAGGGTGTCCATGCAGCACGTCGTTTCGTTCCGTCTTGAGCGAGTTGATGCATCGCCACGCGGCATGGCGGTTCGAGGTGGACAGAGCCAGTGATCGTGCAACTCTCCCGAGGCGCCCGGCTGAGTGCTGTTGGGTCTGTTGCATCGGGTGGCACTCGCGTGTTTAGGTTGGTGGCCGCGCCGAACGAGCACTGAGCCGCTACTACCTTCGCTGTCGAATATATTCGACGTTGACCCCAACTTGGTGGGGCGACTTTCGTCAGTACGCTTTGTTTGTCGCGTGGGATGCCTCGCCGCAGGAACGACTCCGGCCGCCAGACGACCCAATCTGGGTGACGGTCCGAACACAACGCCAGGGCAGCCAGAAGCACGAAATGATAGATAAGGGCAGGTTCCATCGGAACCTGCAAGTGTGTAGAGCGGGCTGAATTCAAGGGACGGATATTTTCTGGCGAGTCCCAAGCCGCGCCGGCGGCGCCCCACACATCTCTGCACCTATGCCGAGCGCGAAGCGCTCGAAAACGGCGCCGCCATTCGTCGTGTCGAAACGCGAAACTCCTGCGCCCCCCGATCGGGGCGTCGGGCTACGGCCCGATGCTGGCTGGCCAAATGAGGTGATGTCCGCCAAATGTCCTCCCCAAATTTGGGCCGACATCGAAAAAGTAGGCGGCGCTGCCAAAATGTCCGCCGTTTGCCCCCAGGTTGTCCGCCATTTTGTCCGCCCAAAAGTTAACGATCTGGCCATGTAACCAACGGCGACCACGACCAACGATCATGGCGCTCCATTCGCGACCGATCGGTGGCCGCGCAGCGCGCGGCGAGTCGCGATCAACGCTGGCTGGGGCCACGCACAGATGGTGACGGGCTGATCGTGGCTTCCATCGAGCGGCGCGTGCAAACCGGCCCGAACGGCAAGTAATACCGCGTCACCTATCGGGTCCGGTATCGGGGCGCAGACGGCCGGGAACGATCGAAGTCGCTATCAAAGAGCGCCTCGGCCACGCGTCAATCGTCACGACACTCGACCGATACGGCGGGCTCTTCCCGAGCCTTGACCGCAACATCGCCGCGAGCCTCAACACAAGCGTGCGTCGTGCGGTGCCTGCCGACCTGGAACTGCCAGATTCGGATGCGGGAATGGGGCTCGCGTAGAGGTGCGCTTACGCCTGGCCCAAGCGCAAAGCCGGGGAGACCCACCGACGATGTCCGCTGTTGGCTGAACGGTGAACTCGACAAGTGCCTGGCGGGCCGCCGTGCTCGCCTTAGGCGCGTGGCGCTTTCGGCCTTGTGTAACTTTTAAGTCACGCTATGCTGGGTGAATGTCGAAAGCACGCACAGGGGCTGAGCGCTACCTCAACGACCGACGTGGAGACGCCGACTACGAGCTTGCCTACGAGACTGCTCGGCGACGAATCGATCAGATCGACTCGATTATCCGCGCTTTGGACCAGCGCCGGTGCAATCTCGAGTTGAGCAAAGCTGAGCTAGCACGAAGGGCCAACCTCCGCCCCGAGGTGATCAGACGGCTTTTCTCGGCTGAGAGCCCAAATCCCACCTTGTCGACGCTTGTCGCGCTGGCCGAGGCACTCGAAATGGAGTTTGCAGCTGAGCCGCTGAAAGCGAGTCGAGCTAGTTGACTACCCCCCGATGCCGGTCGAACTCCGAGCGGTATCGCAGGATGCGCTTGTAGTCCTTCGGGTCGGCAGCCTGACGACGAGGCTTCGACAATCCCCCGAGACAGACGATCGACGAGCCACCAAGATCGGTTGCGTCGCGAACGAGCAGGCAGAGAAGACGGTGGTTCTTCCCACCGCCTTGCACGCGGACCTCGTAGAACCCAGCCATGTCACCATGCATCGCTTCCCACTTCCCCCCGCCCGAGAAGGCAGGCGGTGGCGCCTCGGCAACAGCATCCAGAACGGCGTGTATCTCGGCGGCCACCTTATGAGGGACGGCTTCGAAGAACTCAAGAGCCGGGACGGTCTCGCCCTCATCATCCTCGGACGAGCGCTGGAAGAAGTGAATGAGCCACGGATCGGCGCCGTGTGCGGGGCCCATCGTCAGGGCTCGATCTCGCCAGTTGACCCGGCGTGTATCTCGGCAGCGAGCGACGTCGCCAAGGCCTCCATCCGCGCTACGACCTCACCGATCGCTGCGAATGCCGTCGCAGGCAGAGCGTGCTCAGAGTGAAGCTCAAAGACGATCTCGCCTCCATCGATCGGCCACGACTGGCGGATCGTGGGGGCGACGGAAGCTGAGTCCACCCGACGCACGGGCGCCTGCGAAGCACTCGTTGGATGAGTACTGGAGTCGGTTTCTCTGGCCGGCGCCCGCGCAACGTCAGGGTCCTTCGCAGGCCCCCAAAGTACGACGTCGCCGTTGTCGTCAAGCGCCGCGAGCTCTGCGGCGAACGCACTCTCGATGAACGACTCACTGAACTTGCTCGCCTTTGCAGGCGTGACGCCGAACTCGTGGACGGCTCTCCCGCCAAGACGGTCGGAGTCCAGCGGTTGCCCCTTGGCGGTCTGTTCGTACAACCGCGAAAAGACGTCGCAATTGCGGAAGGCATCCTGCATGGCCCGGCGTTCCGCTTCCGGGTCGGTAGGCATGGCGATCATCTTCGCTACTTCGGTCATCGCCAACATGTCGCCCCGACCGGTGATCAGTTCCCAATCCCGAAAAGCTGACAACCGCTGGCGAAACGTACCGCTGTTCGTGGTGCTGTGGCCCATATACGAGGCGAACGCCGGAGTCGGGTGCTCAAATCCGTACTTGCCGGCTTCCTTTAGAATGCGGGCGGCCTCGGACAGGGACACGACTGGGAAACCTGTGCCACGCTTGCGACGGGGCCGCTTCGTGTCATCGTCGTCCCCTGCCGGCTCTTCGTCTTCAAGTTCTTCGTCGTCGCTCACCCTGGCTCCAGATCCAACTCGCACGGTAATTCACAGTATTATATATACCGATCCAGTCCTGTGGTATTTATCTAACGTTGTTACTATCTGACTGCAAGGTTGGGTCTTCCAACCAGGCGACATTCGCACCGGAGCGCCAAACTCGCCGAACTCGGCAGGTCACAGATGTGGGCTTCGCTGGGACAACGACAGACTCAGCGACACCACCGGCGCTGTGGGATGTCGCTGCGTTCGCCCAACGGGCTGGCGTGATGGAGCGCTTCGTGCGTCCGGTGGCTGAGCGGCTTGTGGCGTTGTGCAAGGACCGGCCAGTTCATCCGACTGGACCCGGACCGCTCCGACCCTGGGCACGCCCGATCAGACATCGAGGACCTGTGGCCCCGCTGGTCGACCCCCAGACGGTCCGACCCAATAGGCAGCATAGCCACGCCTCCGGGTGCCATCTCGTATGTGGCGTGGGGCTCGTAGCCGACGCTTCAGAATTCGCTCCTGGTGCGGTCTGACCGCGGCCTGCGAATCCGAAACTCGTTGCAACCGCAACGAGTTTTCGCCGTAGGCCCCAGCTTGCCAAGCTGAATACGGGGTTTCGATTAC
>JBDNHG010000937.1:0-6612 GCA_041688925.1 Acidimicrobiales bacterium
CCACCAACGAATGAACTTCGGCTGCCATGATTCGAGCGCTCGTTGCAGCCGTCGGTCATCCTTGAGGTCGACATTGTTCGGGATCTTGGCGTCGATATCGACAGACATGGTCAGACTCGCTTCTTGTCGTAGTTGGGACGTGAGCCGGTTCCGAAGCTCTGAAGAGCACCTTCGGGGCCGACGGCATTCGGTCGTTGGAAAATCCAGTTCTGCCATGCGGTCAGGCGGGAGAAGATCTTAGTTTCCATGGTCTCGGGGCCGACGAATCGGAAGTTGGCTTCCATGCCGGTGAGTGCGTCGGGCGAGAAGCTGTTGCGTTCTTCGAGCATCAGCCTGATCTCGTCTTCCCAGTCGAGGTCGTCGGGGGCGAAGGTGATGAGTTCGGCTGCGAGTGCGTCGGCGGCGACGAGCTCGTTGTCTCGACATGCGGCCGCCATTTGCAGCGCTGTTTCGCGTCCCCAAAACCGAGTTTGCAGCCGAGTGAGACCGTTCGACATCGGGAACCACCCCAACGAAGCATTCGTCAGTCGCATCGTTGCCGGCGGCGGCGGATCATCGAGATCCTCCCAGGTGCCGTCGAGCATGTAGCTGCGATCGGCCGCCAACGCGAGTTCAACCAGCACACCGACAAAGGCGCTTTCGGGTTCGATCGTGGCTACCAACGAACGGGCTGACAGATCGACGCGTTTGAGTACCCGGGTCCAGAACAGTCGCACCTCGCGCACAAACCAGTGGTCCGGCTCGGTGGCGATGATCGCTTCGGCCGCTGCGACAGCATCGCCCGACCCAGTCGTGCGGAACACCCAGGTGCCGACCTCGGCTTCGTTGAACCGCAGGTGCAAGATCGCATCGTCGAGTTCACGTGCGGTGGCGAAGAGCCACCCACCGGTACCGGCGGCAACCAGCTCGTCGCCCGTTGTCGGCTGCGGATCGGCGGGTACTGCGATGGTGAACGTCGCTGTGCCGAGCGAGCGATCGATGGCGATGGTCACGTTGCGATACGTGATGGCGTCGCCGTCAATCGTGCGAGCAAGCGGCGTGAGTGCGACACCGGGGCCGCAACCGGGACGGTCAGATTCCGCAGCTCGAACTGCGGCACGCTCTGCGATGAGCTCAGCGAACCCGCTGGCGGGCGCAATCGCGTCGACGAGCCCCCAGTCGACCGCCATCTGGCCACGGACACCTTCGTTTCTGGTCGAAAAGGCATCAGCAAGATCACGTCGCACGAAACGCTTGTCGACCACGCGAGTCAACCCACCGGTACCCGGAAGCACGGCAAGCAGCGGCACTTCCGGCAAAGACACCGCCGAAGAACGATCGTCGACCAACAAGATCTCATCGCAGGCAAGGGCAAGTTCGTAGCCTCCGCCGGCAGCGGTGCCGTTGACGGCTGCCAGATATACCTGGCCGCTGTGTGCGGTGGCGTCTTCGATCGAGTTGCGAGTCTCGTTGGTGAACTTGCAGAAGTTGACCTTGTGGGCGTGCGACGAACCGGCCAACATCCGGATGTTTGCGCCAGCGCAGAACATGCGGTCGAGGCCACCCGTCATCACAACCACCTTGACCTCGGGATGTTCGAACCGCAGCCGCTGCACCGCATCGTTGAGTTCGATGTCGACACCCAGGTCATACGAGTTCATCTTCAGCTCGTAGTCGCTGCGCAATCCCCCGTCGGGGTCGACTGCCATCGTCAGCGTTGCGACCGCTCCGTCGATTGCGAGTGTCCAGTGCCGATACCTGTCGGGCGACGTCACGAAATCGACTGGCGACTCTGCGGGCGCTACCCCACCTGCGACATCAGCCCCTGTGACATCAGCCCTGTGGACATCCAACATCTGAGCCTCCTCTGATCGACTGCACTTATTATCTACAGATAACCATGGTTACGTCAAGCGATTGTAGAGCATTGGTCAGGTGGGCGATGGTGCGGCAACAAGGTTTCCGAAGCGATGCAAGGTCACCGACATCGATTGTTCGCGTACATCGTGCTGCAACTCGATGCGTCCCGCCGCCGTGACGGGTTCATTCGCCAACCGAATATGCAGCCGATTCGCCGCTGCGGCGAGTTCGTCGCTGATCTCGGCGCCGACCACCCGCACCCGATCGATCCCGACGCGCTTCAGTTGTTCGAGCCAGGCGCCGTGGTCATGGTCGCCCTCCGGGACCGAGACGACCTCGACGCCGCAGACCGCCGCCGCCCGTTTCACCAGCTCGACCTGCTGCGATGGGGCGTCGCCGCCGATGTAGAGCCCAATCTTGTGGAGCGGCCGGTATCGGAAGATGTTGGCCTCGCAGAACAAGTGCGTGTCGTCGTGTGACACGGCAAAGTGTTCGGCCCACACCGCTGCAAAATCGTTGCTCGACACCAGGTTGTCACCACCACCACCACCACCACCACCAGCACCACCACCAGCACCAGCGCCGTCGTCACTCTCTGCCTGACGCCACGTGCCGAGCTGGGCCGCATAGTTCACGCCACCGGCCTTGGCTCCGGGGCCGACCGAACTACGCTTCCATCCGCCGAACGGCTGCCGTTGCACGACGGCCCCGGTGATCGGGCGATTCACATAGCCGTTTCCGACCTGGATTCGCTCGCTCCAGATCTCGACCTCGTGGGGGTCGAGCGTGTGGATTCCACCGGTGAGACCGAAATCACTGCTGTTGGCGATCTCGATTGCTTCGTCGAGATCGGCGGCCGCCATCAACCCGAGGATCGGCCCGAAACACTCGGTTCGGTGGAACCACGAGTCGACGGTCACGCCCTCACGCACGCCTGGAGAGAGAATTCCGTCGGGTCTAAGCACGGGCCGCACCAGCCAGCTTTCACCCGCATCAAGTGTTTGTACTGCTCGCAACAACCGCTCATTACCGCCACCGACAAGGGGCGCAATATCGGTGCCGAGATTGGTGGACGCGCCGAGTGTCAGGCTCTCGACGGCATCAACAATCTGGCGCCGAAATCGCTCGGAAGAGGCGACATCACCGACCAGAATCGCCAGGCTGGCGGCGGAACACTTCTGTCCGGCATGCCCGAATGCCGACCGCACGAGGTCTTGGGCTGCCAGATCGAGATCCGCGCTGGCGGTGATGATCAGCGCGTTCTTCCCCGACGTCTCGGCGAATAGCCGCAGTTGCGGGTTCCACGAACGAAACAGGTCGGCTGTTTCGTTCGATCCGGTCAGGATCACTGCGTCGGCCGACTCGACGAGCAGCTGCCCGACCTCGTTGTCAGGCGTACGGACGAGCTGCACAACATCCTTTGGAACCCCTGCGTGCCAACATGCCTCGACGATGATCTCTGAGCAGCGAGGCGTCTCGGGCGCCGGCTTGAGAATCGCCGCGTTGCCGGCCGCGAGCGCGGCCAGCACTCCCCCCGCCGGGATTGCCGTCGGGAAGTTCCAAGGTGGCACGACAACGACAAGGCCGAACGGTGTGAAATCTGCGCCGTCGACATCGTCGAGATCGACGCAGCGGTCGCCGTACCACCAGGCGAAATCAATCGCTTCGCTGACCTCGACATCGGCTTCGGCAAATGCCTTGGACGCTTCGTGCATCATCGTCGAGATCAACTGGCCGCGCTGCTCGACGAGCCCGTCTGCAACGCGATGCAAGATGGCACGCCGTTCGGTCGCCGGCGTCTGCCGCCATTGCAGCTGTGCCTGCCGCGCCACAGCGACAAACGCCCGCACATCGGCGCTGCTCGTGGTGATCGAGGTGACGCAGGGCGATGGCGGCGAGGTTGCAACCGCATGGATCCATGGCTGGTTGGCTGGCAGGCTCGGGTCGGTATCGGGTTCGTTGGTGAACGGGCTGCCGAGCGGCCGCGGCTCAGCAGGCAGCAGACGGTTCTGCGTGCGATACGGCAGATCTGCAACCTCGTGGCGCATCGTTGTACCTCGACGGAAGAAGTTGGCCTCGGCGTCGAACGCCGCCGACCCTGGCTCCAAGTCGAACAACTTGCGCATGAAATTATCGGGTGCGGCGTTCTCTTCGAGCCGGCGAAACAGGTAGCCGATTGCAACGTCGAAGTCGTCGGCACCAACTGCGGGTGTGTACAGCAACATCGGCGCGCCAGCGGTGTCCTCGGTGGCCTCGTTGACAGCCTTTGCTTGGCCCGACGCCATGCCCTGCAACATTTCGAACTGCACCCGTGATGCCACGCCGCGCCGCTCGGCCAGCAGCTTGACCCAGGCGACGTCGAACAGATTGTGGCTGGCGACGCCGATGCGGGTGCCTGTGAGCCGCTCGGGCCGTAACACCCAATCCATACACCGGCGGTAGTTGGCATCGGTCTCGATCTTCGACCCGAAAGGTGCCTGCGGCCATCCATGCATCGCCGCCTCGACCTGCTCCATGGCCAGGTTTGCGCCCTTGACGAGCCGGATCTTGATCGTGCCACCACCCTTGACGTGACGTTCGCCTGCCCACGCGGAAAGCTCTTGGAGAATCGCAAATGCGTCAGGTAGGTAGGCCTGCAACACGATGCCCGCATCGACGTGGGTTCGCTTTGGATCGTCGAGCACCACCTTGAATGCCCCGACCGTCAGATGCAGATCGTGATACTCCTCCATGTCGAAATTGATGAACGTGACCGGCGATGCCGCGACGGCACAGTCGACCAGTTCGGCGAGGCGTGCAGAAATTCTGGCCAGGCTCTGGTCATGGTCCCAATGGTTGATCTGCGAGGCAACGGCGGTGAT
Organism: Acidimicrobiales bacterium; assembly: GCA_041688925.1. Taxonomy (GTDB): domain Bacteria; phylum Actinomycetota; class Acidimicrobiia; order Acidimicrobiales; family UBA10347; genus UBA10347. The sequence continues at coordinate 4,701 of JBDNHG010000937.1, forward strand.
CTTGACCGACACATAGTCGATGTCGGGCACGGCGATCATGGCCTTGAGCCGAGCCAAACGCGCATCGGCTTCGCGCTCGCCTAGCACTGCTTCGCCGAGCAAGTTGACGTTCACCACATAGCCGTCTTGGCGTTGCGAGCCGAGGTGTTCTGCGAGTGCCTCCGGCTCGGCCGGGGCAACCAGGTGACCCACGATCGACCGCATGCGCCGTTTGGCCAGCGGTATGACGATGCGGGGAAGCAGCGGAGCCAGACGTGCTCCGGCTTGCAGCAGCACTCGGTCGACCATCGAGAGGAAGCCAGGCAGCGGCGACTCGTCGACCAGGCTGCTCAGCTGTAACGCCGCCACCTTGGCATCGTCGGGGCGAGCGACACGATCGACGAACTGCATGACAAACGCGACACCTGCCTCGTCGGCGACCAGGTCGCCGAGCTGCTTCATTGTGTTTCGGTCGTTGCGAGTCTCGAGCTCTGTTGCTCGCACTAACCAGGTGGCAACCAGGGCGATCGCCTCATCGACAAGATCATCGGCGGCTACTCCTGCATCTTGCTCGGTGGTCGGGTCGACAATGTCGTGAGGCACAGCACAATCATCGCCCGCATTCACCTCGTTGTCTTGTACGAATTCGACAACCCGTGACCCGTCTGCGTCCGCAGGTCACGGCTGACGCTCACCAGCGCTGCCACCTGAGAAGTATCCTCGTTGTCTGGCACCGGCAGTTTGGTCGTCAGATACCAGCCGAGTTCTGCGTTCGGACGTCGGATGAGTTCGAGTTCATCTCGCAGTGGCTCACCAGAGCGGAACACCTCGTCGTCCTGTTCTTCGTACCGCTGCGCCAACTCGGGATGGAACAGTTCTGACGCCCGACGCCCAACCACATCGCGTTTAGACGTGCGCCCGGTGCGGCGCACAAAGGCGCTGTTGACCTCGAGGTAGGTGCCGTCGACCGACTTGATGCAGAACATCACGTCGACCAGCGTCTCGAACAGCGCAATAAGTTCGTTCTGCGTGTTCAGCTCTGTCACGCGTGGCGGTCACCGTTCCAGCCATTCGACGCGATGACTGTCTCACCGAAGTGACGGGGACTGTCCTCGAGCGTCGTGGCCATGGTGTCGTTCCAGCGGTTCAGATACCCAAAGAACGAACACACGGCGACAATCGCCGTGATCTCATCGTCGCTGAAGTGTTTTCGAGCTGCGTCAAAGTCAGCCGGCACCGCAGCGTTCGGGTGTTGCCCCGAATGGACCGCAATTCGCAGCGCAGCCCGTTCGGCATCGCCGAAGTGTTCGCTCGTCTCGAACTGCCAGATCGCCTCGAGCTTCTCGGGCGCGATCCCCATGAGTTCGGCCGTATGGCCGGTATGTGCCTGGCAATAGCGACACCCCGACCCCACGCTCGACATCATCGCCACCATCTGCGCGAGGTGTCGTGGAATCAGCGGATTCCCCAACACGGCCGCGCCGAGACCCTGAAATGCAGGCAACAGCCCGGGCACCCGGGCCATGGTGAACCTCGAGTTGGGGACGAACCCCATCATCTGCTCAACGATCTCGAAGCCAGGTTCGAACTCGGCCAGGTCCTCACGCTTCAGTGGTTCGACGTGTGCCATCACGCCACCTTGGCAGGAATCTCGACCGACGTCAGGTCATCACACACAATGATCTCGCCGCTGTAGCCGCCGTCGCGGACGTCGTCGACAAAGGCTTGGCGCTCGTCCTCGGTCAGCGGTGCCGGAATCAGATGGGTCAACATCACTGTTGGGATGCCGAGTTCGTGCGCCTGGGCGCCGATCAGTCGGGTGTCGGCGTGATAGTCCATGATGTAGTGCATATGTGGGGGACGCTGCCGCACCAGGTCGAAGCGCATGGCCTCGTACACCACGACATCGGCATCGACCGAGAGCGCAGCCATC
>JBDNHG010000938.1:0-1971 GCA_041688925.1 Acidimicrobiales bacterium
ACCGGAGGAAGCCGAGATCGTAGCGCTGCAGATCGAGCGCATGATCGGCTCAGCGTGGACGGACAAGGACGGTAAGGAGAGCCAGCTTGGACCCGACGACTTCATGGTCGTGGCGCCATACAACGATCAAGTGGCCTTGATTCGTGAGCGGCTCGATTCGCGTCCTCTGACACGAGACGTGCAGGTCGGAACGGTCGACAAGTTCCAAGGTCGAGAAGCCCCCGTGGTGTTCTTCACCATGACCAGTTCCAGCGCGTCGGAGATGAAACGGGGACCAGACTTCCTCTTCTCGCGAAACAGATTGAACGTCGCGGTCAGCAGGGCCCGGTGCCTCGCTTACCTCGTCTGCACCGAAGAGCTTTTGGATACTCGAGCCCGCGATGTCGACGGTATGAAGCTGCTCTCGACTCTGTGTGCATTCGTGGAGTACTGCGACTAACGGCAGCGAAGGTGGCCTGTCGATGACGGGTCTCGGCACGCCGACTTCGATCGAGCCAACCGATGGATTTCCTGGCGACGCCGATCAGAGGGCTCATCTAGCCAAGGTTGTTGTAGCGCTGAACGATTTTGTCGCTGCGGTTCGGATCTGACTCATCCACGAGCGCGAGCAGCGGCCCAGATCGCAGGCATGGAATGGAACGTGCGGGCCAGCGAATCGCACAACCCCGACATCGTGCGGTCGTTCGAATCAACCTTCACCAGTTACTGGGCCGACCAGCACTTCGAACCCTCTGACCCGGCCGAGTTCGGCGGTGGAGCGAAACGAAGCGTCTCCTCGTGCTTGAACATGTCACGAGTGAGCCCATTGTGATTAGATGGCTGTCACAGGCCTCTGCAATGATAGAACAAACGTTCGGTTAGGCTGATGGGGTGATCATGTTCGAGTCGCAGGCACGATTTGTTGCTCTCGTTGAAGAGCTGTGTCCTTCTGTAAACGGTGGGAGCGCTCGCCGTCTTACCGAAGCACTGGAACTGAACCAATCGGCTGACTTCGAGGATCTGTGCAAACTGACCGATGTCGATCGCGCTTGGATCACGGGTGGAGCGGAGAGAAGCGCTCCCCGAACTGAGTACTGGACTGAGCAGCTGGCTTCACTTGCTGGTGACGGCGTTCGGCTAGTCACCATTGTTGATGCTGACTACCCGGCCGTTCTGCACATGGTGCATGACGCTCCTCCGTTCCTTTTCGTGAGGGGCCAACTTCTCCATCGAGACAACCGCTCTGTGGCCATCGTGGGGACACGCAGCGCCAGCCCAGATGGCATTGCCACCGCCAGGCACCTGGCAGCGAAACTTTCGGAACAGAGCATCACCATCGTTTCCGGCATGGCTTCAGGTATAGACACTGCGGCGCACACAGGAGCGCTAGATGCTGGTGGCCGCACCATCGCTGTGTTCGGCACCGGCATTCGGCGCCTGTACCCGAAAGGGAATGCAGGCCTTGCTGATCGCATCGTCGAGTCAGGAGCCTGCGTGTCGCAGTTTCTTCCAGACCAGGGCTCCACAAGGTGGTCGTTCCCCGTCCGCAACATCGTCACGTCTGGCATCTCGGTTGGAACGATCGTGGTCGAAGCTAGTCACACTTCAGGGGCAAAATTGCAGGCTCACAATGCGCTTGACCACGGCAAGCGGGTGTTTCTGCTCAAGCGTCTTGTTGAGCAGCAGTCATGGGCTCGAGACCTCATTGGTCGCCCCGGCGTGATGGCTACCGACGATGTCGAAGAAATTGCCGAGGCGGTTGCGGTTGATGTGTTTCGAGTCTCCGATCCGAGTCCTGATCATCGCGAAACCGCTCTTGTGATGTGAGTGATCGACGACGTGACTTAGTCGATCGGCTGCGGCCGGGACTGGTCCCGATCCCAGCTGTGCCTCAGACGGGTATCTGTGGACGATGTCATTCGGGTGTTGGCAAGCAATACACCTATTGCCATCAATGCTTGGGCCACAAGCATCTCGATGGCCTCACGCCCA
>JBDNHG010000939.1:0-3861 GCA_041688925.1 Acidimicrobiales bacterium
GAGGGGGACCGATGTGACATGTGCCTCAAACAGCTCGATCCGGCATGGCCGCCCGCAACCTGATCCCACGGTGATCGGCGATGCCCCAGACCAACCTCGTGCCTGAGGACGCTGAAACGGCGGCCAACCCGGCCGCCATCGTGTTGAACGGTGGGCGCAGCCGCCGTATGGGCACAGACAAGGCGTCGTTGGTTGTCGATGGCATGAGCTTGCTCGATCGAGTGCTTCATGCAGTCGAGGCAGCCGGCATCGTCAACGTCGTGATCGCCGGCCGTGGCCATGTTTCCAGCGATGGCCATGTAGGCGACATCGAACCTGATCAAGGCCCGCTCGGTGGCATCGCTGCGGCATGGACCCACCTCCAGGCAAGCTGGGGCGGCGCTGCTGAGTCGGCGAGACGTGTTGGGTGCGATCCGGTACTGGTTCTGGCTTGTGACCTGCCGCTTCTCAACGCCGGCATTCTCACGACTCTCATCGAGGCGAGCGGATCGCATCGTTTTGGCGCTGTGGCCCACGATGGCGTGCGACCCCAGCCGCTGATCGCTGCGTTCCATCCACGAGCGCTCGACGAGCTGACCGCTGCGTATCATCGGGGCGAACGAAGCGTGCGCCGTTGTTCTCGCGACTGGAATCTGACCGAGGTTCACGTCGATTCGCAGCGGGTCACCGACGCGGACACCCCCGACGACCTTCGAGGTTTCGTCGTCGAGTGGCCGCTCTGAGGCTGGTTGGCCACTAGTCTCGAAAAGTGACCGCAGAACCCGGCTATCGCATCGTCGACTCCGAGCGGGATCTCGACGATGTCGTCGACCAATTGCTCGACACTGATCGTTATGCGATCGACACCGAATTTCACCGCGAGCGCACGTACTACCCCCAGCTCGCACTCATACAGATCGCGTGGCCTGGCGACCTCGTGCTGATCGACCCGATCGCCGTCGACCCCGAGCCGCTGGCCGAGGTATTTCGCAGCGAAGTCGAAGCAGTGCTGCACGCGTGTTCTCAGGACCTCGAGGTTCTCGAGCTGGCAACCGGTGCTGCGCCGGCATACATTTTCGATACCCAGATTGCGGCAGCCTTCGTCGGCATGCGAACGCCGTCGCTTGCGTCACTGCACGACCAGCTACTCGGTCTGAAGCTGCCCAAGGCCAATCGGCTCACCGACTGGTTACGTCGGCCGCTCGACGAAGCCCAGCAGTCATACGCGGCAAGCGATGTCGACAATTTGCTCGAAATCCAAGACCTGCTCATCGAACAGCTCGAAGCGAACGGACGTCTGGGCTGGGCCGAAGACGAATGCGAGTTGGCTCGCATGAAAGGTCTGTCGATCCGCGAGCCCCAAGACGCGTGGCTGCGGATCAAAGAAGCCAGGTCGTTGGGTGCACGTGCCCGCACTGCTGCCCAGGCGCTGGCGGCGTGGCGCGAACGTTCCGCACAAGACCGCAACATCCCGGTCCGTCATGTTCTGCCAGACCTCGCCATTGTTGCGCTGGCGCAGAAAGCACCATCAACTGTGGCTGATGTGTCTCGCACCCGTGGCCTCGAACGCCGCAGCGTCAGCAAACGCGATGCCGCCGAAATCGTCGAAGTGATCGCCGCTTCCAAAGATTTGGAGCCACCAGAGGCTCAGGCTCGAAAGTCGAGCGGCGGTCCTGATCTGCGTCCGGCAGTGACCCTGATCGCCGCCTGGATGTCGCAGTACGCCGACGACATGAATCTCGACCCGGCAATGCTGGGCTCACGGGGTGACATCGAAGATTTCGTCCGTTCGGGCGAGTCGCGGTTGGCGCACGGTTGGCGCCATGACCTGGCCGGTTCACCAATTCGCAGCCTGTTGGCCGGCGACGCAGCGGTCGCCTTCGATGGCGACGGCCGAGTGATCGTCGAAAAGCGCTCGCATGAGCCAATCGAGAGCGACCGCTTCACCGGTTGAGGTCAGCGCATAGGCCATCGGTCTATGCCTCGGGAACAAATCCCGGCTAAGAATGGTTCTGACCCGTGTAATTCACCGGCATGCCGTGTTGGCCACTGTCAGCACTGTTAGAGTCGAGAACCTGTAGAAACCTCAAGGAGTCGCTCCGTGAAAAAGGGACGCCATCGCCGCTATGAAGAAGCGCGTGCACTCAAACGTACCGACGACGGATTCAACGAGTTCCTTAGTCCGACCGACGCACCCTGTGTCGAATGCGACGGGCTCCCGGGTGAGCACAAGTCCTGGTGTCAACTGGCAGATATGGCCGATGCCCAGGACGACAACGACCCGGCATCACTCTTCCCTAGTTGAACTATCCGTAAGCGCAACCGAGACCTCAGCCGTACCGAGATACGTCTCGGTCAGGTAGTCATTCAGTAACGACACCGGCCACTGGCCGACGAGTTCGACGAGTTCATCTTGATGATGGATCCATGTCGCCTTGTCGGGCTCACCGGCCGGCAGGTCATCAGTACACCACCAACCGAAGTCGGCGCCTTCACCACCCCAATCGCTGCGCCGCCAAGCGCGGACGATGACGGTGCGCGTTCCGGCGCCATCTTCGTATTCTTCGAGTCGAAAAGGAACCTGCCAGCAGACCGCCGGCTTCCAATCGAGGGGGCGCTCGCCATTGGCCATTGCCCCAATGTGCAGGGCACAGCCGTGACCGCCCTCAAAACCCGGCCGGTTGAGAAACAGGCAGGCGTCGTCAATGCGGCGCGTCGTTGGTTCACCGTCGACGAGGTCGAACAGATCTTCGGGCTCGTCGACAAGCGCATGGTTTTGCCATTGCTCAGGGGTCAACCGGTTGGCCATGTCGACGACATGGTCCTTTTCGTCTTCGTCGACCAAATAGGCACCATGAGCGCAACACCCGCGGGCGCCATTGTCGCCTGGTTCTGTGCCCTGACATGTGCTGCCAAAGGTGCACTTCCACCCGCTGGTGAGGAACGTGAGGTCAAAGAGCCAGGTGGTATGGTCCTCGTCACTGAACGAGATCCAGCGGGTGCCGGACTCAGCGGCCGTCTCGTCAGCGTCGGATGGTTGCTCGGTCATGGAAACGGGGGAGGTGCGTCTGCGCGTCAGGCGCGTCGCAGCTGGAGGCAAGTTTCGGCTGCGAGCTCGACACCAGCATCGAAGTGTGACCACGACAGGCTTTCGGAAATGGTGCCGAATGATCGTGAGGGCCCGGCGATGCCAGCAAACGCGATCGGCGCATCGAGCGCAAAAGCGATCTCGCCGGCGCCGGCGGCCCCGCCGGCGGGCACCAGAATGGGGCGTCTGCCGTGGATCCGCAACGCGGCCAGCATCTGGGCAGCCAGTGGTTTCGAATGCGGGTCACAGCGCCATGGCCGGTTCGACGCACGCACCGTGACGGTAGGGCGTAAATCGTCGGGCGTGGCGGCAAGGAACCAGTCACGGATCGACCGTTCGATCTCGACCGGCCGCTGATCGGGAACCAGGTAGAAAGCGACCGTTGCGGTCACCGACGACGGAGCAGAACCCGCTCGTGGGGTCACCGTCTCGATGTCGAGCACGCTCACGCCCGGCCACATGGTGGCGCGTTCGAGGCTCGACAGGCCGCCTTCGGGCCTTGCCGCGCTCAGGTGTTCGGCCCACTCGTTGGGGTCGTGTTCGTGTGCGTACATTGCGGCGCGTAGCGCCGCGTCGGGCCGGTGCGCACGGTCGTAGAAGTCAGCCAGAGCGATACGACCGTTGGTGTCGCGCAGCGCACCGAGCAGCTGGGTCATCTTGGTCAACGGGTTTCGGAACGCCCCCGAGGTGATGAAGTCGTCGACGGCCGCACCGGCATCGAGTGTGAGCTGCACAACGAGTTGGCCGCGTGCGCCAACCGTGAGCGTCGGATGGTGAGGATTCCACGCAACCGC
>JBDNHG010000940.1:0-2829 GCA_041688925.1 Acidimicrobiales bacterium
CGAGGGCACGGGCACTTCGTCCTCGTGGTTCGACAGTGAGGCGTACCAACGAGCGAAGATGTTGGGAAAGTCAGGGCGCTCGCGTCCCGTCTCGGCAATATGCGACGCGTAGTTCAGGCCCAGGCACAGAACCTTGGCGGTTTTGGGCACCGGCGGGATGCGCACGATGTCGTCGATGCTGAGCGCATCGCCGGTTGGCTCGGCGGCTCGCCAGCGCTCGACGTCGCTATAGAACTCGTCGATGCTGCATAACCGGCGCACCTGGTCTCTATCGGCCACCCCGATCAGGTCGTTGCCGTCGTGTTGGAAGCCCAGAAAGCGCATGCCCCTAGTCAATCACAGCGCATACGACGCCGGCATCCCGATCGGCAATCGCCGTCCGCCACAAATTGTGCACTCCGCTGGGGAGCGCACAATTCGAAGCCGCGTTCACCCGCTCGCAGTACGCTCGCCCGGGTGCAGATTCCGAAGCTGGTCGTGTTCGATGTCGACGGCACGCTCATCGACTGGACCGGCAATGTGTCATTGGTAACGAGCCGGGCGTTGGCTGGTCTGCGAGCGATCGGTGTTCCGATAGCGCTGGCGACCGGCCGGCCAATGGCGATCGCAGCCCACACGATCGAGCATGTGGGTGGTGCCGACTGGATTGTGTGCGGCAACGGTTCGGTTTTGTTCGAGGTTTCGACCGGACGGATGCTTCGGGACCGGTGCCTGCCCGGCGATGTTGTCCTGCCGATCATTCATGAGATGCGTCGGCGAGTCCCCGGTGTTGGGTTCGCGGTTGAGTTGGCCGACATCATCATCGAGGAAGCTGGGTTTTCTCGACGGGTACCTGAGCCGCACACTCAAGATCCGGTGGTCGATGTCGTGGCGATGCTTCCCGCTGATCTGTCGCAGGTGCGTCGATTGATCCCGTTCCACGACGACTACGACCATCGCCTCGGCGAACTGGCAGCGGTGGCAGCCGATCTGATCGATGACCGCTGCCAGGTGCAGTTCGGCGGACTGCCGATCATCGACATCTCACCGCGTGGCGATCACAAGGCGGTTGCACTGCAGGTTCTGATCGACCACCTGGGGATAGTTGCTGGCGACGTCGTCGCGTTCGGCGATGGCGGCAATGACATCGAGATGTTGCGGTGGGCCGGCACCGGCGTGGCGATGGGTAATGCTCACGACGAGGTGCGCGCCGCGGCCGATGCCGTGACCGGCCATGTCGATGGCGAGGGCATCGCCGTGTTTCTGGCGCCGCTGCTTGGTGCCCCCGGCTGAACCGGGACGGGTTCTGTACCTGGAGGGTCAGTGGAATCCAGCGACAGGCCTGGCGCCTAATCGCTGGGTTCGCTGGCACGGCTACGTGATGTGGCAGAGTGCAGACGATGAGTGATCACGAATTCGGTTTCAAGACGCGGACTCTCCACGCTGGTGGTCAGCCCGACTCGGCGACGGGCGCGCGTGCGGTGCCGATCTACCAGTCGACGAGTTTCGTCTTCGAAGACACCGCCGACGCCGCCGATCTCTTTGCTCTACAGAAGTACGGCACGATCTACAGCCGCATCTCGAACCCGACGGTGGCGGCGTTCGAAGAACGAATGGCAAGCCTCGAAGGTGGCATAGGTGCGGTTGCGACCTCGAGCGGTCAGGCGGCGGCGTTCTTGGCCATGTCGACGCTGGCCGGCGCAGGAGATCACATCGTGGCCGCCTCGGGCGTATACGGCGGCACCTACACGCTGTTCAACACGACTATGCGACGATTTGGCGTCGAGACATCGTTCGTCTCCAACGACGATCCACAAGCGTTCGCCGACGCGATCCGCCCCGAGACCAAGGCGGTGTACACCGAGATCATCGGCAACCCTGGGGGCGCAGTTGCCGATCTCGAAGTGTTGGCCGACGTGGCGCACCGCAACGGTTTGCCGTTAGTCGTCGATTCGACGTTTGCGACGCCGTGGCTGTGCCGCCCGATCGAATGGGGCGCCGACATCATTGTTCATTCGGCGACCAAGTTCATTGGCGGCCACGGAACAAGCATCGGTGGCGTCGTCGTCGAGGCAGGCACGTTCGACTGGAGTTCGGGTCGCTTTCCCCGCATGACCGAGCCGGTGCCGACGTACAACGGCCTGCAGTGGTACGACAATTTCGGCGAGTACGCATACTGCATGGCGTTGCGGTCAGAGCAGCTGCGCGATGTGGGTGCATCGTTGTCGCCGTTCAACGCATTCTTGTTGCTGCAAGGCCTCGAGACCTTGCCGTTGCGGATGGACGAACACGTGCGCAACGCCCGTGCGGTCGCCAGCTGGCTCAACGACGACCCTCGGGTCAGCTGGGTCGCTCATGCCGATCTCGACGACTCGCCTTATCGGTCTCTGGCCGCGAAGTACCTGCCAAACGGCGCAGGCGCTATCTTCACCTTTGGCGTCAAAGGCGGGCGCGAAGCGGGCCAGAAGTTCATCGAGGCGCTCGAGCTGATCAGCCATCTCGCCAATGTCGGCGATGCCCGCACCCTCGTCATTCATCCGGCATCGACCACCCATCAACAGCTCACTGAAGAGCAGCTCGAAGCTGCCGGTGTCGGCGGCGACATGGTGCGGCTTTCGGTTGGGCTCGAGGACCTCGACGACATCCTCTGGGACCTCGACCAAGCACTTGGCTAACGAGTTGTGCCGACGAACGCGGTCACGAGACTGCGGCAGGCGGCAAGTACCAAGTCGTGGCGCGAAACGAACACGAGGTTCGCGCCGAGCAGCGCTACTGTCCGGGCGATGATGGCTGAGCTCGCAAACAGTGTCGCTCTCGGGTGTCAGTGGGCCGCAAGGTTGTGAGTGCCGA
>JBDNHG010000941.1:0-3207 GCA_041688925.1 Acidimicrobiales bacterium
CCGACGCTGTTGATCATGCCTGCATCGGTCGAATGCACGCGTGGCGCCGGGTTACCAGCCCAGGATTCGTGCAGCAGAGACTTGACGACGATCGCGCCAGCGTCACGGAGGTCGAAGTACGCCCCCAACTCGGCGCCGAGCCCGGCGGTGCCCGACGCGCACATGACCGGCGAATCAAACCTGAGGCTTCCAACGCTCACCGAAAGGTCAACCGCTCCCCCGTCTGCATCGCTGCCACGCCCTCTTTGACCGCTACCGGAACGGTTTCTCCCCCACCGTCGACCCATCATGCAACCCACCAACCCAGCATCTGTGACCCCACAGGTGGAACTAGTGCACCGTGAGGGTCACAGATCATGGCGTGCGCATCTGTGACCCGACAAACGGAAATAGTGCACCGTGAGGGTCACAGATGATGTTGGAGGCGAGGGTGTAAGTGGTTGGGTCATCGGTGAACGCCCTTGTGGTAGGCCTGGAGTGGGCGTACCACCAGGGGATGTTCGCGCTGGGCAGCAATTCCGTTCGCCGCCGCAAGTGCTGCCGCCATCGTCGTGAACAAGGGCAGGCCAGCCCGGCTGGCGGCCCGGCGGATGTACTCGCCGTCGGCATGAGCACCGCGCCCTCGCGGGGTGTTGATGACCATGACCAAACGTTGCTGCTCAATCAGTTTGACGGCGTCAGGTAACGACGCGGTCGCATCGTGCAGGCCTGCGGGAGCGCCGACCTTCGCGGCGATACCGGCAACGGGGACACCAGCCTCGGTCAGTGCAGCAGCGGTTCCGGCGGTAGCGATGATCTCGAAGCCGAGGTCGGCAAATCGACGGGCGGCGGCCAGGCCTGCATCCTTGTCGCGGTCGGCGACGCTATAGAAGATGGCGCCGCTATCGGGCATGTCGGTGCCTGCCGCGCGCTGGCTCTTGGCAAATGCCAAGCCGACCTCGAGGTCGATGCCCATGACCTCGCCGGTGCTGCGCATTTCAGGGCCGAGCAGCTGGTCGGTTTCGGGAAACCGGTTGAACGGCAAGACGGCCTCTTTGACCGCCACATGATCGCCGCTTGCGATCTCGCCGAGCATGCCCTCGTCGCGCAGTTCTTGCAGGCTGGCGCCCAGCATCACTCGAGTTGCGATCTTGACCAGCGGTCGACCGGTGGCCTTGGCCACGAACGGCACGGTACGCGACGCACGAGGATTGGCCTCGAGCACATAGATCTGGCGTGAGGTACCATCGTTCGTCACAGCAAACTGCACGTTGAGCAGCCCGACGACTTCGAGTTCGTCGGCCAGGGCGGCGGTCGCTGTCTCGAGATCGGTGATGGTCTCGGGGGGCAACGTCTGCGGTGGAATCATGCACGCGCTGTCGCCCGAGTGGACGCCCGCCTCTTCGACGTGCTCCATGATGCCGCCGATGATGACTTCGCCACCAGAGTCGCGGATCGCGTCGACATCGACCTCGATGGCGTCTTCGAGGAAGCGATCGACCAGCACCGGTCGCTCGGCAGAAAGCCCACCTTCGCGTCCGAGTGAGCCGATAGTGGCCAGTTCGGCCATGGCATCGCGCAAACCTTCTTCGTCGTGCACGATGGTCATGGCGCGGCCACCAAGCACATAGGACGGGCGCATCAATGCCGGATAGCCCACCTTGTTGACAACGGCGATGGCTTCGTCGATTGTTGTGGCAGTGCCTCCGGGAGGCTGGGGGATGCCGATGCGTTCGCACAGAGCGTTCCACCGCTCGCGATCTTCGGCCAAGTCGATCGAATCGGGGCTGGTGCCAGCAATCAGCTCTGCGGGCAGTTCGCCGGCGAGCTTTAGCGGAGTTTGGCCGCCAAGGCTGACGATGATGCCGGCAATGCCGGGCCCTCCCCCGGCAACGGCGGACGCCTGCTCGGCCTCGATGACGTTCATCACATCGTCATACGTCAGCGGCTCGAAGTACAACCGATCGCTGGTGTCGTAATCGGTCGACACCGTCTCGGGGTTGCAGTTGATCATGATCGTCTCATAGCCCGCATCGCGCAATGCGAAACTGGCGTGCACGCAGCAATAGTCGAACTCGATGCCCTGGCCAATGCGGTTCGGCCCCGACCCCAAGATGATGACCTTGGGTCGATCGCTCGGTGCGACCTCGCTGGTGTCTTCCCATGTCGAGTAGTGATACGGCGTGTCGGCTTCGAACTCGGCCCCGCACGTGTCGACCGTTTTATACGTTGGGAACACGCCGGCTGCTCGTCGTGCAGCTCGCACCGTGGTGAGCTCGCTCTTCCAGAGGTAGGCAAGCTGTTCGTCGCTGAACCCGTGGCGTTTGGCGCGTCGCCAGTCGGCACGGCTCATTTCGCCAAGGCCGAGCGCTTCGAGGCGCATGCGTTCTTCGGAGATGACGAGGATCTGATCGAGGAACCAGGGGTCGACTTTGGTGGCCTCGTAAACCTCGTCGACCGTCTTGCCGCGGCGTAGAACCGCCTCGAGCTCCCAGATGCGATTCGGCGTGCCGATTGCAGACTGTGCCAACAGCTCATCGATCGGTACGTCGGCAAGTTCGCCTTCGCCCGGATCACAGTTGAGACCAAAGCGGCCGAGTTCGAGTGAGCGCAGTGCCTTTTGCAGAGATTCGGCGAACGTGCGACCAATGGCCATGACCTCGCCGACCGACTGCATCTGCGAGCCGAGCACCGACGGAGTTCCGGGGAACTTCTCGAACGCCCACCGCGGCACCTTGGTGACGACATAGTCGATAGTCGGTTCGAAACTGGCCGGAGTCTTCTCGGTGATGTCGTTGGGAATCTCGTCGAGGGTGTAGCCAACTGCCAACCGAGCGGCGATCTTGGCGATCGGGAAGCCGGTCGCTTTCGACGCCAGCGCCGACGACCGGCTGACACGCGGATTCATCTCGATGACGACCTGGCGGCCGGTGGCCGGATCGACGGCGAACTGCACATTCGAGCCGCCGGTTTCGACGCCGACCCGGCGCATGACCGCAAACGCATCGTCGCGCATCTTTTGATACTCGACGTCGCTGAGCGTCTGGGCGGGCGCCACGGTGATCGAGTCGCCGGTGTGCACGCCCATCGGGTCGAGATTCTCGATCGCACACACAACGACACAATTGTCGGCGTGGTCACGCATGACCTCGAGCTCGAACTCTTTCCAACCCTTGATCGATTCTTCGATCAAGATCTCAGAAATCGGGCTGGCTTCGAGGCCGAAGC
>JBDNHG010000942.1:0-2132 GCA_041688925.1 Acidimicrobiales bacterium
CGAACTCGAACTCCGCTGCGCACCCTGCCACCAACGGCGGCATCAATAGCGCTGCTACATCATGCGATCAGAATAAGCGAGCAGCAACGGATATTCGAGCCACGTCGAGTCGTCAGCGAACGCTGCCACGGTCCATAGCCCCAGTCCAACCGCAGTGAGGGCGAGAACGACAAGGCCAACCTGCATCTGCCCGTGTACCTGACGGAGTACGCGTCCGTCGGCAGCTGCGTCACTTGCGTCAGGGATCATCGATCACTGTCCTACTTGGCAGAAGCGTCATGTCCACCGCACACGGCGTGATGCGAATCGAAATGAGGAAGTTGCCGTGATCCTCGCGCTAGTACTGCTCGGCGGAACTTCCGTGTGATCCGTCGGATACCCACCGGCGCAGGAAGCCGTCAGGGGAGAGCGATTCGAGGTCGTTCGTGATCTCGACGAGCACGAGGGCGTCGTCCTCGCCGAAACTCTCGACGTAGCGCAGCACCTGTTCACCGGTCATCGCGCGACCTTATGGCCGACCACGTACGAGAAGCAGCGCGGCGCCGGATATCGGTAACGTTTGCCCAGAATCATTACCGCGTATAGGTTCAGGCGAATGCAGCAGGGACTCCTTGCTCCGCCGCTGGTGTCCACGATCGACGCTGCCGGTGAGAGCTTTCTGAAGAACCGAGCCGACATGCTCGAACAACTCGCCGAAATTGACGAGTTGCTCGACCAGGCCGACATGGGTGGTGGCGAACGAGCTCGTGACCGACTTCGCAGCCGGGGCAAGATGCCGATCCGTGAACGCATCGCCCATGTGCTCGACCCTGACACGCCGTTCCTCGAGATCAGCCCACTTGCGGCGTATCGCAGCGACTATGCGATGGGCGGCGGCTTGGTGGCTGGCATCGGCATCATCGCCGGCGTCGAATGTGTGGTGATGGGCAACGACCCCACCGCAATGGCCGGGGCCATGACGCCGTATTCCATCAAGAAGTGGATGCGGGCCATGGAGATCTCGCGAGAGAACCGGCTGCCCTATGTCAGCTTCGTCGAATCGGCAGGCGGCGATCTGCGCATCGATCCCGACAAGGACGATTCGAGTCGGGTACCCGGCGGCATGCAGGTCGACCACTTCGCCCAGACCGGTCGCTTCTTCTACGAACTGGTTGAGCTGTCGAAGCTCGGCATCCCCACGATCTGCGTGGTGATGGGTTCATCGACTGCTGGTGGCGCCTACCAACCCGGCCTGAGCGACTACAACATCGTCGTCCGTGAACGGTCGAAGATCTTCCTCGCGGGCCCACCGCTCGTGCAGATGGCGACCGGCGAAATCAGCGACGACGAAACGCTCGGCGGAGCCCAGATGCATGCCGAGGTCTCTGGTCTCGGCGACTATTTCGCCGAAGACGAGATGGACGCCATTCGCCTGGCTCGCGAAGTCGTCAGCCATCTCGACTGGCGCAAAGACGACGATCGACCGCTGCTCGCGGCCGAGCCGCCCAAGCTCGACCCTGAAGAACTGCTCGGTCTCGTCAGCCGTGATCTGCGTCAGCCGGTCGACGTGCGTCAGGTCTATGGCCGCATCGTCGACGGCTCTCGCTTCGAGGAGTACAAGGCCCGTTACGGCACCAACCTGATCTGCGGTTGGGGCACTATCCACGGCATAACAGTTGGCTTCCTGGGCAACAATGGCGTGCTCGACATGGACGCCGCCGAGAAGGGCGGAACGTTCATCCAGCTGTGCAACCAGATTGATGTGCCGCTCGTCTTCGTGCATAACATCACCGGCTTCATGGTCGGTCGTGACTACGAACATGCAGGCATCATCAAGAAGGGCTCGCAGATGGTGAATGCGGTCAGCAACTCGACCGTGCCCCACATCGGCCTGATCATCGGCGGCAGCTACGGCGCGGGAAACTATGGCATGAGTGGTCGGGCGTTCGGCAACCGCTTCACCTTTCTGTGGCCGACAGCAAAGATCGCCGTCATGGGCCCCAAGCAGATCGCTGGCGTCATGTCGCTGGTTCGTCGCGGTCAGGCAGCTCGCAAGGGCGTCGAGTTCGACGAGGAAGAAGACGCCAGACTGGTGGCCGCGGCCGAAGACATCCAAGAGCGCAACTCGCTGGCGCTCTATGCCACGGGGGCAG
>JBDNHG010000943.1:0-10103 GCA_041688925.1 Acidimicrobiales bacterium
ACGGTGACTCGATGGATGTCGAGTACATCTCCCATGGGGTCAATGCCTCAGCATTCGACGATGCACCGACCGAGTTCATGCGCTCAATGCTCACGATCAACGGGCAGCTCTTCGCCGAAATCGCAGGCGGCGCTCGGCCCCGGGTCACGCTGCAATATTTGTGCGACGCCGCTGCTGAGCTACTCAGAGCCGACCGCGTCTCGCTGCAACTCAGCGAAGACACCTTGGGTATCGGGGGCCAGTTCGCGTCGTCGGAAAGTTCGGTGGACGAAGTTGATCTGGTCGCCCATATCCAACGAGACATCCGCAGCGAAGGAAATCCGCCACTAGGACAACTCGACATCTCGTGGTCCGACAAGAAGCGCAAGGTGCGTCCGCTCGATCTGGCCGCAGCCGATCATTTCGTAGCCATGGCGCTCATCATCTTGGAACGTCATCTCGACAAGCGTCGACAACTGCAAGCAGTTGCACAAGAGCGCGAAGCCCTCGCCGGCGAGATCCACGATGACCCGGTGCAGGTCATGACCGCAGTCTCACTACAACTCCAGCGGATAGCGGGCCGGCTGCCTGATGGCGACGATCGCTCAGTGATTCAGAAGGCCAGGGCATTGAACGACAGTGCCATCGAACGCCTGCGCCATGTCATGTTCGCACTGCATCCGACGACCCTGGTCGAAGATGGCCTAGCGGCCTCGCTCGATGCGTATTGTGAAAGCTTCGTCGAGACCGAAGGGCTCAATTGGCAGGTCACCCACAGCGGTGAGACAGCAGTGCCCGTCGAGGTGGCAGCGCTCGGGTTTCGGCTTTGTCGAAATGCGCTGGTAAACGTGATGGAGCACGCGGAGGCGACCGAGGTGGTCATCGCCATCTCGTGCGCAGACGACTACCTACGGATCGAGGTACGAGACGACGGAATCGGCTTCGACATGTCACAAATGCGCCACACCAAGGTCGGGCATCTCGGAATCCCTCACGCCGTCACCATCGCCAGCTGGGTCGCCGGCAACTATCTGACCGAAAGCGAACTCGGCCAAGGCACCACCGTCACGATCGAGCTTCCAATTCTCTGACGTGCGGCGCTCGTTGGGCCGCTGTCAGCTATCGATCTGGAACACCGCACCGAGCGCCTGGAGCCGTTCAGGGCGCACGTGGAACCATGCCCACTTACCTCGTTGTTCGCGGTCGAGCAGGCCGGCCTCGACCAGGACCTTGAGGTGATGGCTCACCGTTGGTTGTGAACGATCGAGCGCATCGGGCAGATCGCACGCACACGCCTCGCCCGCGTTGAGGATCATGTTCATCAGCCGCAACCGCACCGGGTCGGCCAGCGCCTTGAGGATCACAACGATGTCATCGACCTCGGCCTCGCTCATTGCCGGGTCATCAAGACCAGGGCAACACAGTGGCTTGAGGGCACGAGTAGTGGCCGATTGGTCTGCCAGCAATTGGGCTGCTGGCGATTGGTTTGCTGGCTGTACTTTCAGCGTCTTGACCACCCGATCAGTGTGCCACACAAATTACATATTGACATCTATCGATACCACGCTAACATATCGATCATGATCAATACGACAGAAGCCCGGCCAACCATGCGGTTGCAACTCGCACTCAACGTCAAGAACCTCGACGAGGCCATTGCGTTCTACACCAAGATGTTCGACACCGAGCCGGCTCGGCTTCGCCCGGGCTACGCCAACTTTGCCATCGCCAATCCCCCGCTCAAGCTGGTGCTGTTCGAAGGTCCCGACGAAGGCACCATCAATCATCTCGGTGTCGAGGTGAGCTCTGCCGACGAAGTCATCGACGCCGAGCAACGGCTCATCAAGTCGGGGCTCGAGACCACCGGCATCGACGACACCGTTTGCTGTTATGCCGAAAAGACCGAGACCTGGCTGCAAGGGCCCGATGCCACCCGGTGGGAATGGTACGTCCGCACCGGCGACAGCGAGCAGATGCACAACGAGATCATCGGATGTGCCCCGGGCACGACCTGCGGCCCCGAGGCCTTGGCCGAAACCGCAGCCAAGTCCGGCACAGCCTGCTGCGGCTGACCGCGGCGTATTCCGGGCACGAACGAATCGCTGTTGTTGCACTGCAACCGATGATCGCCGCCGGCCAGGGTGACCAACCTGACGACCGGGTTGGCGATGTGCCCGAGTACGCCGGGCTCGGTGATGCGATTCATGAACTCGAGCGTTGGTCGATCGCGACATGCATGCGGTCGAGTTCGGCTTGCACGTGGCCGCGGGCATCGAGATCGGCGAGCGATGCCGTGCGCCCGCGGTGGATGGACCGCAGCTCGTCGCCACGCCCGATGCGATCAGCGAGGCCCTCGACCAAACCAATGGTGAACGGCGTGCGGGGCGTGACCGCCTGCTGCATCAACAACCATGCATGATCGGGCTCGCCCCGGTAAAGAGCGAGTGCGGCGAAGCCAATCATGGCGTCGTTGCTCATGCGGTGCAGGCGACCCAGCAACGAGGCGCTGGCATAGGCGAAGACCAAGTCGGCTGCCTCCGCGGCCCGGTCGAGATCGAGCAGCGCTACCGCGCGAAGAATCGGCGAGGAATCCCACCGCGAGTCGGCCCAGTTGTACGAGTCGAGCGTCGCCAAAGCGTCTGATGGTCGATCGAGCAGCAGCTGGGCGGTCGCCAGCGACAAGCCGGCGAAGATCGTGTTGACGGTTCGGTGTGGCGCGTCGCCAGCAAGGTCGAAACCCGACCGGAAGCACCGATATGCCTCGTCGATGTCGGCGCTGTACAGCGCGTACGCGCCGCGAGTCCACTGGGTCGTGATGGCGATGTCGTGACCCAGGTTGTGCGCCGTAACCAATTCGTCGGCTTGGTCGAGCATCGGCAACGACGCCTCGGGCGTTACCCGGGCCGCCAGATAGCCACGCAGCGACAGTCCGTGCGCCCGAATCTCGGGTACTGGGCTCTGGCGAAGCTCATCGAGCAATGCGCGCACACCTTCAAAATTGTCGAGCTGGGCTTCGAAGCTCGCTAACCCAAACCGCAAGACGCTGGCCAGGTCGTCGTGTTCGTCGACAAAGGGGAGGATCTTCTGCACCCAACGTTTGCCCTCGACGGTGGGCACGACGTCCTCCCACAGCCCGAGGCAACCGCTGGCCAACCGGGCCGAGTCTTCCCAACGCCCGCTTTCGGTACCCCACTCGAGCGCGGTGGCGATGTTGGACCATTCGGGGGCCAGTCGCTCTGCACGGTCGAGGTCGATCGCCTCGGCGAGACCGTCGACGATGACCAGCTCGCAAAAGTGATCGAAATGTAAACGGCTGAGTTCGTCTTGCACGCCGAGTTCGCGCAGCCGCAAGATGGCATATGCCCGGATTGTCTCGAGCAGCCGGAACCGGCCCCCCAATGCGCCCTCGGCGGTTAGCAACGACTTGCGGCTCAGCGAATGGAGCAGATCTGCCACATCGAGCGGGTGGAGGTCGGGGACCATCGCCGCTGCTGCCCGCAGATCGAACGACCCCTTGAACACGCCACACCGGGCGAAGAAGTGCTGCTCTTTCTCCGACAGCAGACCAAAGCTCCAGTCGATCGCTTCGCGCAGGGTTCGCGTGCCGTCGCCACTTGCAGATGACAACATGCGAAACCGGTCGTGCATGCCATCGAGCAAATGTTTGAGTCCAAGGACACCAGCTCGTGCTGCCGCCAACTCGAGCGCCAACGGAATGCCATCGAGGTGTTCGCAGATCTGCGCGATCTGTGCGAGTTCAACCGTCGAGGGTTCAAAATCAGGGGCCTGATCGCGGATGCGTTGCACGAACAGTTCGATGGCCGGGCCGCCGGCGCAGGTTTCAAGTGGCCTCAACTTGACCAGACGCTCGCCCGGAATGCCGAGCGGTTCGCGACTGGTCGCCAGCAGCCGCACGCCAGGTGCTTGGGAACTCAGGAACCGAACGAACCGGCCCGCGTAGCCAACCATGTGTTCGCAGTTGTCGAGAATCAACAACGCATGACGTTCGGCGAAGTGTTCCGCTATCTCGGGGAGTGCATCGTCGCCGGTGATCTTGATGCGACAGCTTCGAGCAATCGTTGACCCAGCCGATACACCGCCCTCGACCGACCCGAGGTCAACGAAGTAGCAGCCGTCAGGATGATTGCGCAGTTCAAGGTGCGCGACCTCGATAGCAAGGCGGGTTTTGCCGGCGCCGCCCGTTCCGACGATCACGACCGGGTGCCGCTCGTCGAGGCCGGCGCGCACTGATGCAATCGCTGCTGTGCGGCCGACCAGCGCGCCCATCAACGGAGGCACCGTCGACAGTGCCGCATCGATCGTTCGAAGCGGTGCAAATCGTTGGTTGCCGAGCTGGAACAACTCGATCGCCTCGGCAACGTCACGTACCCGCTGCCGACCAAGCGCCGTGATGGTTATGCCATCGAGGCCGGCGACCGCCGCAGCGCCCAGCACGGTTTGACCCGGACGCGCCATCGCCTCGAGGCGAGCAGCCGTGTTCAGCGTTGGACCGAAGTACTCGCCGTCACGGTGGAGCGCCTTGCCGTACGTCACGCCGATACGCACCGACAAGGCTGGATTGCCATCCCAGTCGGCGTTCGCTAGATCACGATGAATTGTCTGACAGGCTGCGACCGCGTCGTAGCGATCAGCGAACGCAGCGCGAAACGAGTCGCCGGCCCATCCAAAGATCTCGCCGTTGTGTTCCTTGAGCCCAGACCGCACGAGCGCATCGTGGATCAGGAAGCTGCGTCCGGTCGCGTCGGGGTCTGCTGCCCACAACTTGGTCGATCCGACAACATCGGTGAAAACGAACGCGGTCGGCTCGGTCAGCCGACCCGCTTGCGCTTCGGTCACCCAACCAGTATCGCCCGCTGCACAGCTCGACTGTGAATGAAGCCGCGCTGGGCCGTGATCAGACGAGGATCTCGTCGAGTTCTGCGACCATGCCGGTGTAGAACGGGCCGAACTCGGCATAGACCGAGGAGGCCTCGTCAAACCGCATCGTGTAGACGACCTCCTTGAGATCGTCAGGATGCACGCCGAACAGCGTGACTCCCCATTCATAGTCATCGAGCCCCGTCGAGCCAGTGATCAGCTGCACGATGCGACCAGCGAACTTGCGGCCCGAGGTGCCATGTTCATACATGAGCTCTTTGCGGCGATCGAAGTCGACGGTGAACCAGTTGACGTCGCCCACCCGCTTCTTCGACATTGGATAGAAACACCAGGCGGCCTTGCCCTCGGGTGGAAGCTGTGGGTACAGCCGCATGTTCTGCATCTCTTCGGGGAGGCCCGCCGAGTATTCGCTGAGTTCAGTCAACGACACATAACTGTCGACGAGTTCGAGTCCAGACGCGACCAGATCGGTTTGCAACTCGCGCAACGACCACAGATTCAGGCCAATGGCCATCACCGCAACATCGGCCTTGTGGCCGAGCATCGCGACCGACACGACTTGGTCCTCGCGGCCACGGGCTGCTTCAACAGCTGCAATGGCAGCAGCGGAATCAACCGCGCCGCCGGTCTTGAAGAACAGGTGCAGAACACCTTGTCCAACAGCGGGGCGAATGTCATGCGAGGTCATGGAACCGGTTCTCCTTGCGTCATCGAGTCAGCGATGGCGTCGTCGGGTTGGGGATTGGTGGCGTAGACGTTGAGGGTGCCGTTGCGGGCAAAGCCGGCCAGTTGCATTCCTGCAGACTCGGCGGCATCGACAGCAAGTGCCGATGGCGCGCTCACGGCTACGACGGTACCGAAGCCGGCCGCCCACGCCTTCTGCACCATCTCGAACGAGGCCCGACCGCTGACGAACAGGCCCAGGCCCGTTGCCGGCAAGTCGCCATCGAGTAGCAGTCGGCCAACGACCTTGTCGACCGCGTTGTGGCGGCCGATGTCTTCACGCGATTCGAGGATGACGCCGTCACGGCCGAACGCCGCCGCAGCGTGAAGTCCTCCGGTGCGGTCGAAGACCGGCTGGTGACCAGCCATTGCATCGACGACTCGCAGCATGATGTGTTCGGAGATCGGCGCCGCTGCGGCGACCGGCGATATTCGTGCGACCAACTCTTCGATGGCGTCGGTACCGCACAGTCCACATGATGAGCTGATCACACCAAGACGTGGGTTCGGTGCGGGCGCACCCGGCGCCAAGACCGACACGACATTGAACTCGGTTTCGACTGCTGTGCCGGTCGCGCAGTAGCGAATGTCAGTGACCTGAGCGCCACCGAGTGCGCCATCGGCGTGAAGAAGACCGACGGCGAGTTCGAAGTCGTGGCCCGGTGTGCGCATGGTCGTTGCAACATCGACCTCGTTGATGCGGATGGTCAACGGTTCTTCGACAACGAGTACTTCGGGGCGACGCCGCAGCGTCTCACCGTCGAAATGATGTGCCATCACTGTTTGTGTGCGACCACGAGCCACGGCTAGACGCTACCTCCGAGCCGTGCGGATCACCTGCTGGTGGCATGCAGGGTCATATGGCGAACCCGCAGCAACGATCGGGCCTCTATCGTTGGGGCATGGCTGAGCTCGAGCACGACCACTCGCATGCTGACGGCCACAGTCATGACCACAGCCAGGTGAGCAATAGGCGGCTGGGTA
The DNA here is from genome assembly GCA_041688925.1 of Acidimicrobiales bacterium. Classification (GTDB taxonomy): domain Bacteria; phylum Actinomycetota; class Acidimicrobiia; order Acidimicrobiales; family UBA10347; genus UBA10347. The sequence goes on from JBDNHG010000943.1 coordinate 6,586, forward strand.
TCGCTGCCGCGGTCAACGTCGGTTTCGCGGTGGTGCAGGTCATTGTCGGTCTTGCGCTTGGTTCTGTTGTCGTGCTGGCCGACGCTCTGCACCAGGTCATCGATGCCATTGGGCTGTTGACCGCGCTGGTTGCTCTGGTGTTACTGCGGCGACCAGCGACTTCCGCAATGAATTATGGCTGGGGCAAGGCCGACGCTCTGGGCGGCTACACATCGGGCCTGCTACTGCTCGGCTCGATCATCTGGGTCGTGTACGAATCGATCCAGCGGCTGTTCGACCCCGTCGAAGTCGATGGTGGCGGCGTGATCTTGATCGGTATTGCCGGCATCGTCGTCAACGGCGCAAGCGTATTGATTCTGGGCGAAGGCGATCATCTGTCGCTCAGAGCGGCCCGTCTTCACCTGCTCGTCGACCTCGCTGGATCGGTTGTTGTTGTGCTTGCCGGCGTGTTGTTGCAGGGAACGACCTACACCTGGATCGACCCCGTGGCGTCACTACTTGTCAATGCGCTCGTCTTGCACGGCACCTTCAACGTCCTTCGGTATGCCGGGGGCGAGCTACTGGACCGAGCGCCCGCGGGTGCGACGGTCGAACAGATCGACCTAGTCCTGCGTGCAACCGAGGGTTTCACCGATGTGCATCACATCCATACCCGTTCCCTGGGGCCAGGCGCGACCAGCATGACAGCCCATGTCGTGATCGACGACGCACTCGGCCTGCACGACGCGCAAGAAACCATGCACACGGTGCAACAGCATCTCGCGGTGCGTTTCGGCATAGCCCACTCGACCATCCAACTCGAGTGCCACACCTGCGAAGACATCGCCCACTGACGTAATGGCAGCGGCGCGTGCGCATCGGCCCATGACCGATGCGCAAGCCGACATGCAGCAGTTCGAAGATCGGAAGCTGCATAGTCGCTGCGATGCTCGCACCCGTCAGCCCGCAGCGTTGGTTGGTGCGACAGCCTGCCGGGTTACATAGCGATAGTTTGGGCGACCACGATGCTGCCGCCTACGCTGAAGATCGGGCACGCCTTTGCCAACTCGGTTGCGGCATCGAGGTCGCTGGCCTGGATGAGCGTGTAGCCGCTGATGTCGCTGCCGTTGGTGACAGAGCCATCAGTAGCAATGGTCTTTGAGATACCGGTCGGGTTTCCGGGGTCGCCGACTGCATCAGCAAGCAGGCCATACCAGGCGCCCCACGCGGCCTCGGCTTACCTCTCGCCGCACCGTGCTCCGCGACCTGAACCATCTGCGGATGCGCGGTTTCGACATCGTGGGATTGGCTGGTCCTGGGGGTGGTGTGCGCCTGGCAGCGAGCTCGGTAATGATCACCTCGCAACTCGATGCAGACGAGGTCGTCGCACTGACCCTTGCAGTCGAGGTCGCTTCCGCGACGTCCAACACGCCATTCGGCGGGGCCGCGAACCGAGCGCTCGCCAAGATCGAGGCTTCGCTGCCCGCCAAGCGAGCCGAGCAGCTGCAGCTGTCTCGGGAACGGATTGTGGTCAGCCACAGTCCACACAACATGCGGCCAACACATCGCGAGATCGACGAGAGCCTGGTCGGCGTCTTCGAGGAAGCGTTCACGACTCGCAGCTGTTTCCGCTTCGGCTACATCGATCGCCACGGCGAATCCACGACTCGCAAGGTCGAACCGCAGGGGCTGCTGGTGCGCCCGCCCGTCTGGTACGTGATCGGGTGGGACCCCAAACGGGAGGGGTTCCGCCACTTCCGAGCCGACCGCATCACCAACCCCGAACTCACCAAGGAGACCTTCTCACCTCGCACGCTCGAAACCGAATGGACCTACAACGCCCCGCTACCCGGCGGCTAGCAGGCACGTCTTGGTGAACAATCGCTGACGGCGCATGCGATCCAGCCCCAAGCCCAATGTGGGCGCGATCATCGGTCCGGACGCGACGAAGGGGCGCCGGAGCGCCCCTTCGTTCAACTACTTGTTCGCAATCAGGCCTTCGCTATGCGCTGGCCCCTGCGGATTTATTCAGTTGCTGGGATACTAGAAGTCCATGTCGGGCATGCCACCGTGGCCATGTCCGTCGTCTTCGGGGATGTCACTGATGACAACCTCGGTGGTCAGGAACAAGGCTGCGATGGATCCGGCGTTCTGCAGTGCAGAACGGGTCACCTTGGCAGCATCGATCACGCCGATCTTGACGAGGTCTTCGTACTCGCCAGTTGCAGCGTTGAGGCCGTTGCTGCCCTTGAGATTGCGGACACGTTCGACTGCTACGCCACCGTCCATGCCAGCGTTGACGGCAATCTGGTGCAGTGGGCCTTCGAGCGCCTTGGCGACGATGCGGGCACCAGTAGCGATGTCGCGATCTTCGATGGTCTCGATGAGCTTCTCGACGTCAGCCTGTGCACGAAGGAGTGTGACGCCACCACCGGCGACGACACCTTCTTCGATGGCTGCCTTGGTCGTCGAAACAGCATCTTCGATGCGGTGCTTCTTCTCTTTGAGTTCGACCTCGGTAGCAGCGCCGACCTTGAGCACGGCTACGCCGCCGCTCAACTTGGCAAGACGCTCTTGGAGCTTCTCACCGTCGTAGTCGCTGTCGGTGTTCTCGATCTCGCTCTTGATCTGCGCGATGCGACCTTCGACGTCGGCTTTCTTGCCAGCGCCTTCGATGATCAGGGTTTCGTCCTTGGTGATGACGACCTTGCGAGCCTGGCCGAGCATTTCAAGGCCGACATTTTCGAGCTTGAGGCCGACTTCTTCGCTGACGACCTGACCACCGGTGAGGATGGCCATGTCTTGCAGCATTGCCTTGCGGCGATCGCCGAAGCCCGGTGCCTTGACGGCGACCGAGTTGAACGTGCCACGGATCTTGTTGACCACGAGAGTGGCAAGGGCTTCGCCCTCGACGTCTTCGCTGATGATCACGAGAGGCTTGCCAGACTGCATGACCTTTTCGAGAACCGGAACAATGTCGCGAACGGCAGTGATCTTGGAACCAACGAGCAGCAGATATGGGTCGTCGAGGACGGCTTCCATACGCTCGGGGTCGGTCACCATGTATGGCGACAGGAAACCCTTGTCGAAGCGCATGCCCTCGACGAGGTCCATGTCCATGCCGAAGGTCTGGCTCTCTTCGACGGTGATGACACCGTCTTTGCCGACCTTGTCGATGGCAGCCGCAATGGTGTCACCGATCTCACGGTCAGCCGCAGAGATTGATGCAACCTGTGCGATCTGCTCTTTGTCGTTGACCGGCTTGGCGCTCTTGCGAATCGACTCGACCGCGGCGGCGACGCCGAGCTCGATGCCTTTCTTGACCGACATTGGATTGGCGCCGGCGGTTACGTTCTTGAGGCCTTCGCGGACCATCGACCAGGCCAACACTGTGGCGGTCGTGGTGCCATCGCCAGCAACATCGTCGGTCTTCTTGGCAACTTCTTTGACCAGTTCGGCGCCGATGCGTTCGATTGGATCTTCGAGATCGATCTCTTTAGCAATCGAGACACCGTCGTTGGTGATCGTTGGTGCGCCCC
>JBDNHG010000944.1:0-6839 GCA_041688925.1 Acidimicrobiales bacterium
ATGCGCCCCGCACGAGCTCATCGAGTTCCTGGTTGGCGACGACCTTGACCACTGGGCTGACCGCCAGCAGCTGGCGCAACGTGGCAGTGACACCGGCCGTTGCTTCGTCAGCTCGGTCGGGATCCAGCGGCACTACGAACACGGTGACCACGTCCTCGCCCATCGGACTCTTCTCTGCCATGACCGCGCAACGAGCCACCCCGTGCGACCGGTACGCAGCGTCTACGAGAAAATCGGGAAAGACCGTCTGCCCTTGAACCTTCAGCTGATGATTGAGACGTCCCAGGATAGGGCCGAGACGCGGGCTCGTTCGAGCACAGGCGCATTGCGACCGGTCGATCCATGCGGCTACGTCTCCGGTCGCGTAACGCACCGGCAGAAACCCGACGTCGGTCTCGAGTCCGGTCACCACCACCTCGCCCGGCTCGCCAAGACCTGCGGGCAAACCGCTTTCGGGGTCGACCAGCTCCACAAGGAAATGATCGTCGTGCACGTGCATACCCCGGTGCTGTCGACACTCGAACGCCACCGGACCAAGCTCACTGCAGCCGTACTGGTTGAACAGCGCATCGAGACCCCACAATCGAGTCAGCTCGAGGGCGACCGGGGCCGGAGTCAGATCCGAAGTGAAGGTTGCCTCCACCCCCATCAGCGCTACATGCGGAAGCCGCTCGATCGCCGGCCAGTTCTCGCCGGCAGCTTCGGCCAGGCGGATGAGACTGAACGGGTTGCCGACGACGAATTCTGGCTGGAGGTGCTCGATCGCCGACAGTATCCGGCCGACGCGATCCACCGACATGCGCAGAGCGCAACCGCCCTGGGCTTTCACCGCCATCCACGCCAGCGGCCCGAACGTGAACATGTCGTTGAGGCTGAAGAGCTGCAGGACTCGGCTGTTCTTGCCGACCCCCATGTCGGCGAGTACGCGACGCACCCGTTCCACCCGGCGTCTCTCGTCGTTGCCAGTTACCGGAATGTCTACCGGTCGACCCGTTGTTCCCGAGGAGCAGCAGATGTCGACCGCACCGTCCATCTGCATGATCTCGTCCCAATGCCGACGGAGATGATCCTTCCTGACAACGGCAAGGTCAGCGAACCTGTCTGCCTCCAGCAATGCCAGCGCGTCGTCGAGACCGGAGCCGGCCCAGTGTGTCCGATAGAAAGGCAGCTCCCATGCTCGTGCCAGGGTTGTCGCCACCGACCGGTGTGCCTCTTGGATCTGTGGGTCTTTCATTGTTGCCCTCCGGCGCCGGCCTGTATCCACGAGATCTCCAAGCCCATCTTCAACCTTCGCCTGGCCTGCTCATCGGTCAGGGGCCGCGGGATCGTGACTGGTTCATAGCCCCACGCGACCAACTCGGGATTCACGATCGCCGCGAGCGGTCGCAGGGTTTCCCGGTCTTCAGATTTCCAGCGGCCCACGCTGTCAGAAACCAAGGTCGGCTTTTGATACGTCTTCCAATCGCCGAGACCGACGTCGCCCAGTGTCCCGAGCCCGTCGCTGACAAGCGTGCCGGGATCGCTCTTGTCTTCGACGCCGAGGAATTCGAGGATCCGTTCGAGCTCCTGCTCGGGGCAGGTCACGAGATCCTCGTATCGGACTTTCAGGGCTGAGCCCGGCTGTTCCTGCAGTAGACGCCGCATTCTGGCTACCGTGTCCGCCCATACATGGGCAAACGCCTCGAGCGGACGGTTATACCGACGCACATACTCGTGGAGCTCGCCGGGGTAGGTGCCGATTTTTATGCAGTGCTCATGCATCGAGTACACGACGTCGAGGCCGTGGCGAACGAGGCAGAGGTAGCGGCAGTCCGTGCTGTACAGCTGCTCGATCTCATCGATGAGAAAGCCGTGGAAGTACGACTTCTCGACCCATTGCTGCTTGCCCTTGGACGTCCGGATCTCGTTATTCAGTCCAATGGCGAGATCCCGTACCCGGCCGACAACGGTCGGCGCGTCGAAGCCTGCGAACCAGGGCCCCGACACCATCCCCATCGCCAAACCGCCGTTGACCCTTTCTTCGCGCAGCATTCGCGCACAGTGCGTCGTCACGTTGATGTCGGGCGGACACGAGATCTCAGGATGAGCGTCGAGCATGCGGCGCAACACCGTGGTTCCGCTGCGCGGAGCACTGATTACTATCGTCCCGGTTGCGCACTCATGACCGGCCGTCATCGCTATGCCACCGATGACGCGCCGCCGCCACGTTCGATCTCGTCCGGGAGATGAAGGTCGGCCAGGTCACCCGCGGTGGCGAAGGGCACCATGCCATCAGCGAACGGGGCCAGCTCGGTCATCGTTTCCAACTCGAGGATCAGGCTTGCCAGATCCAGCGAATCCACCTCGCCAACGAGTTGGGTGTCGGCGCCGATGACAAGTTCCTCCAAGCCCATCATCGTTCGGTTCTCGTTCAGTACCCGTTCGATCGCGGTGATCAGGTCGTCCTTGGTCATTTGTGATCCTTCGTCATATGTGGTCGTCATTGCTGTGTGCGCCGTGCGCTGGTTTGGTCTGTCTTTGCGCCGGTCATGCCCGCGGAAACGAGTGCGGCCACCTCCGCTGGTTTCTCGGTGTGAAGTGAGTGGCCGGTCCCTTCGATCACATCCAGCTGGCAACCGAGCTGCATCAAGCGGTCGACGTCGGCGGGGGTGACAAAGTCTGAGTCCGCTCCGCGAATGCACCGAACCTCGCTCGGCGCAACACTTACTACCGCCCAAAGGTCATCGACACTGACGCGGGCCTGGAAACTGCAGACGGCCTTGCGGTCGATCGACCATCCGAACTGCAGTTGGTCCAACGGCGTCGCTGCCGGCGCCCGTCGCAAGAGACTGACGGTGAGTGCCTGCGCCACCGGCTTTGAGATGTTCGCTGCGGTCAGGACGTCGACGAGATCGGCTCTGCGGGTGAACAGGTCTGGTGCGTCGGCCAGCGCCTCGACGAGCGCATCCAGCGACTCGATCCCCTGAGTCCGTCCCGGCCCCATGTCGAGCAGAGTGGTGCGGCCCACCCGGTGAGGAGCAAGTTGGCGCAGTGCCAACGCCACCCGACCTCCGAGCGAGTGGCCCACCACGTCAACCCGGCCGCTCGGCACGATGTCATCCAAGAGCGCCAGCACATCGTTGGCCAGCGATGAAAGCGTTGCGTCGTCATCCATTGGTGGCGAGTCGCCGTGGCCAGGAAGATCGACCAAAAGGAGGCGCAGCTGATCATGTTGTGACGCGAGCTGCTGCGCAAGCGGAACAAGCGCTTTGCGCGACCCGAACAGCCCGTGAATCAGCAGAATCGGCGTCGATCCCCCACCGACCTCGGCGTAGGCAAGCTCAGCCATGATTCTGCGTGCTTCTGCCTGAAGACGCGACGAATCGGCCCATTCCATGACTCATTACCAGCGTTCCCCCATTGGTCAAGATCGTGTCCATTCGGACAGGGTGGGAACCCTGTCCTCCCAATGGGTATTCCCAATCTTCCCGCCGATCGGCAGCGCACCAACCCTGGTGGCCAGTCTCGAGCGCACGCTGGTCTAGCGCTGCGTGGCCGCACCACTAGTTCTCGATGGCTGCCTTCAGATTGGCGAGCGTGGTCTCACAGGCAGCTTCGAGATTGTCTCTGCGGCCTTCGATCTTTCCGGGATAGACCTCAGGCAGCAGCAACAGCGGGGCATCGAAGCTTTCGGTCACGGTGCATCCCTGGCCGTCGGCATCAGCCTCGACAAGGTAGGACCAGGTTGTTGCATGCTCGTACTTTGGTGGCACCTTGTACTCGAAGAGGCGAGATGGTTCGAGCGCTGTGACGACACAATCGGCGTGCCACTGTTTTCCTGGCGCCTCGTTCCAACCACGGAATCGCGCGCCGATGATCAGTTCGTCGTCGCCTTCGCGCAGCTCACATCTGACGTTCTCTGGGCTGAGTGTGGGTAGCAGGTCCAGATTGGTGAGGTAGGCAAAGACCTGCTCAGCCGAGGCTTGTACATGAATTTGGGCTGATCCGGTTGAGGCGGGATTGGTCATGGTGTGTCTTTCTCGTGGACGGAGTTCGGCTCTAGCTCGCAAAAGCATGCCTCGCGACACCTAAAGTCGTCGAATCGACCCCGGGCCAGCATGGAGAGCGCGGCGCTTAACCAGCGACGCCTATCGATGCGCCACCCAGACAATCACCAACCGCTCACTCGGAGAAGCCGCTGCATCGTGACTCATCGAACCGCCACATCATCACTCACCAACGAAGTTTTCCTCGACCGCTGGTCGCCTCGATCATTCACTGCCGAGTCGGTGAGCGACGAACAACTCGACGCCGTCTTCGAAGCAGCGCGATGGGCGCCTTCGTGGATGAACAATCAACCGTGGATCTTCGCCTATGACACCGACGGAGCCGGCCGAGAACCGATTCTGAACTCGTTCATGGAGTTCAACCGAGGCTGGGCTGCCACTGCTCCGGTGGTCGGTTTGGTGTTGGCCAAGACCGAACTCGAAGACTTCATGGCCCGCACTCGCGACTTCGATACCGGAGCGGCAATGATGAGCCTGACATTGCAGGCAACCATGCTCGGCCTATCGGTCCATGTTCTTGGTGGCGTCGATCTCGATGCTGCCTACGAGGCAACCGGTGCTGACCCCGCCACCACCGAAGTGCTGTGCGGCTTTGTCATCGGCCATTGTGGCGAGGCTGCTGCCCTACCCGAGAAGCTGCAAGCGAAGGAACAACCCAGCAACCGCCGGCCTGTCAGCGAGATTGCGTTCAAGGGCGGACGCATCGCCTGACACAGATGCTCTATGCGTAGACCCGATCATGTGTGCGCCAAGACGTCAGCTCGGCGTATCGCCCGTCGAGAGCGAGCAGTTCGTCGTGAGTTCCCTGCTCGACGATCTGGCCGTGGTCGACGGGCGACGATGACGTCGGCGTCGCGCACCGTCGACAGCCGATGAGCGATTGTCAGCCGAAGAACTGGCAGCGTTACGAACGCTGCTTGGCAAAGTGGCCGTCGCAGCCGAATCGGAACCTCGAGATCCAGTCGACTGACCCGAGCAGAACTGCAACCGCTGGCGCTCGAGAGTCGTTCAGGCTTAGAGATTGCGCGAGTAGGCAGAGCGCGAAGCTCGAAAGCAGCGCAACTCGTGGGCCTGCCAGAGGACTTGTCGACCTACTCGCTAGGCCCCTAAGTCGCGACAGTTGATCTCGAAGCTGCCGGCTTCGGTCACGAGTTCGCCGTCGAAGTACTGGGCTTCGTCGACCGAGGACTCGAGTACAAACGTCGCCGTGCCCGTGGCCCAGCCATCCGAATAGGTCCATGAGTGCACGACGGCATCGGCGAGCGCCGGAACCTCGGCGTCAGCGATGATCCCAGGTCCGGCGGTACCCCAATCGGCATCGTCGCCCGGCGCATCGACACCAACCGCGTTCGATTGGGTGCCTCGCGGAATGAACTTCTCGGGATAGATGTTCATGGTCACCAGCGCTCCCGCAGGGTCGGGGTTCCCTGACGCGTCCACGGCGCGCCCGGTACCGATGACGCCGTTGTCGCCGCCTCGGAGTCCTCCAACCGAACAGTGTCCTTCGTCGCCGCTCAGAGCAAAGCTCCACGACTTCGTTCCGACGGTTACAACCGCAGTCTGGCTCGCTATGCCGGGGGTGCCAGTTGCACTCGAGGCAGAACCGTTCACAGGCTCAGCAGCGGTCGACGCTTCGGCCACGAGTACGATGCCCGCATACGGAACTTCAGGGTCAGCGGTGACCAGAATGGCGAGCTTGTTGGCTTCACCCGCTGTCAGGTTCAGGTGTACGACATCCCAGCCTTCTGTGGCTGTCGGAAACAGCACGCTCGACGGTTGTTTGATGAAGCCATCGAACCCATTTGCAGAAAGAAGCTGGATTGCCTCGTCGGCCTCGGGTTCGGTCACCAGGTTGCGTACTTGAACAATGCGATCTGTCGGCTGCTCGGCTTGGTCTGGGTTATCGCCGTTGGTGGCGACCGCTTCATCGCCCGGAGCCTCAGTGGTCGATGCTGGGGCAGTTGCGTTCGACGACTCACTTCCGGACGAACATCCGACGATAAAGAACGTCACAACGAGCAGGCTCAGGCGACATAGCTTCCACATGTCCTACAACATAGTTAGTGGGCTAGAGATCACGCACTCGACCGCCGGCATGGCGCTGCCCGAGTCGAACTCACTCGCGGCGCATCGCGGCAGAACCATGTGAGCCCGGTCGGGGTTTAGGCGTCGAGCCGTGTCACGCAAACAACGACGATGTCGTCGCGCGGAGTGGCCGCGCCAAGTATCGAATCGACGACCGCATCGGCGTCGATGAGCTCACCAGTCGAACCTGCATGCTTCAACGTGTCTCGCAAACGCTGAATGCCCTTGTCGATGTCGTTCCCGTCGTGTTCGACAAGGCCATCGGTGTACAGGACGAGGCAATCACCTTCGTCTATGTGAACCTTGGCCACTGTTGGCGGCTGGTCACTGACACCGAGCGACGCAGATCGGCCCTCAACGAGCAGGTCGCTCTTGCCGCCGCTGCGAACAACAATTGGGTATGGGTGACCTGCGCATGCATAGAGACCGTCGCCATTGCGCTCGATGCTCACGCACGCGACCGTCGCGTACATGACGCCGGGTGCGCTGCCGGCGAAGGCCTCGAGCCCCTGGATGATCTCGAGCGGTCCGGCGCTGACGAGCGCTAGCACCCGGGCTGCGCTTCGGAGCTGGCCCATCGATGCGGCTGCGTGCAGGCCGTGCCCCACAACGTCACCGACGATCACGACCAACCGGCCGTCGTCGGTACGAATCACATCGAACAGATCGCCGCCGACCACGAGGTGTTCGGTACCTGGCTCATAGCGC
>JBDNHG010000945.1:0-2885 GCA_041688925.1 Acidimicrobiales bacterium
CTCGGCATTGGCCTCCTCATCGACAAAAATCTCGATGAAGTTCTGCAGCCAGATCCCGAAACCCGGACCCTCGTAAAGGCTGTCCCATAACTCGAGCCGCTCCTCTCGAGACACGTTGTCGAAGCCCCGGCGATCGGGCATGTGTTCGAACCCACCCGGCGACTTCGCACACTGCTCGAAGATCTCGTCGTATCGGCGGCGGATATCTGCCATCTCCTCGTCAGAGATCGGGCTGTTGTTCAATGGCGCGGCCCAATTGGCCCGTCGCTGGAACACCGTGAGGTGGGCTGCTTGTTTGGCGACCTCGGGGATGAGTTGGATTGCCGTTGCCCCCGTGCCGATCACGGCCACCCGCTTGCCGGTCAGATCAGGCGCTGGGTCCGGCCACTCAGATGGATGGAATGACTCACCCGTGAAACTGTCGATGCCATCGATTCGGGGCATCGTCGGAATCGACAAAATCCCCAGCGCAGACACCACGAAGTGTGTCGTGAGCGTGCGGCCGTCCCGCAGCTCCAGAGTCCAAACGCAGGCCTCGTCGTCGAAACGCATTGCATCGACCATGCAGTCGAACTGCATGTGTTTGCGAAGGTCGAACTTGTCGGCGACAAAGTTCAGATACTTGAGCGTCTCGGGCTGGGGTGAGAACCGCTCGGACCAATGCCACTCGTCGAGCAGCTCTTTGCTGAACGAATAACCATAGGTGTAGCTCTCAGAATCGAAGCGAGCACCGGGGTAACGGTTCTTGTACCAGGTGCCGCCCAGGTCAGAGCGGCCGTCGAGCACGGTCGCATTCACCCCAAGGTCCGCGAGTCGTTTGATCTGATAGATGCCGGCCACGCCGGCACCAATCACGATCACCTCGTAGTCCGCCGCTGCGGCGCGATCTTCAGCGGCACGATCTTCAGCGGCACGATCTTCAGCGGCACTGTGTTGGGTGGGCTCATTGCCCACTCGGGTCTGAAGGACTGCCTGGTCTGGCATCACGCTCTCCTCGCCGAGCGGCCCTTGCTGCCCCGCGTCCCCATCGTAGGAAGAAACGGCAGGTCGACCAAATAGGCGACAGCCAGCCCGCCGCTGGTCCGGAGACCTTGGCGGCGGGCGGCGGGCTCAGCGGCCCTTGAATTCAGGAGTGCGCTTCTCGGCGAATGCCCTCGCTGCTTCCTTTGCATCGGAACTGCGCATCATGGCGCCTTCCCTAGACAGCGACAGCGTGAGCACCTGTGCAGACACGGTGCGCAGCCAATTGTTGATCGGCACCTTGGACGCTGCGATAGCGCGGCCGGGCCCCGCAGCGAGACGATCTGCAATCTCGAGCGCCTTGTCCATCAGCTCGTCGTCGGGCACGACGAAGTTGACCAACCCAAGGCGTTCAGCTTCAGCTGCCTTGATGCGATCGCCGGTCATCAGGTAGTACTTTGCGCGGTTGATGCCCATCAGGAACGGCCAGATCACCTGTCCGCCATCGCCGGCACCGATGCCCATGGTCACGTGCGTGTCGGCGAATGTCGCTCCTTCGCCGGCGACCACGATGTCGCAGAGCAATGCAAGCGTTGCGCCCAGGCCCATTGCGTAACCGTTGACCGCAGAAATGATCGGGATGTGTGCCTCGAGCAAATTGTCAACGATCATTCGGGCATCTTCGAGCGTGATCTTGTGGGTTGTTTCGGACCCCTTGCTGAAGTCGCCACCAGCGCAGAACGAACGGCCAGCGCCCGTGAAAACGAGGACCTTCACATCAGGATCAGCATCAGCATTACGACAGATGTGACTCAGTTCATGGTGCATCGTGCCGTTGACCGCATTTAGGCGATCGGGCCGGTTGAGCGTCGCGATTGCAACCCCGTTTGGACGCTTGTCAATAGCAATCGTCGTATACGTGTAATCGTTCAAATTCATGTTCTTGTCCTCCTCGCCGATACGCACCATTGCGATCACGGCTCTCTGACAATCCTTGCAGGTGGACCCCTTCACCCAATCTTTTGAAGCAACGAGGTGTTGTCGAATGGCGCTCTTTCGGGGTTGCGCACGAGCTCGATGGCGGGTGACGAATGACACGGGTGGCATTTCGTAGCGCAGGGATAGGTTTCTGCATCCACCACCGGACCAGAGCTGAACGTCGTCGTTGTGACGGCGGTCACCGACCTTCTTATGTAGATCGTCGGGACCTCCCTAAGGAGCCAGCCGTAAGGATCACGCTGATGACCACCACAGTTTCAAACCGCAAATCCAGGGCGCTCCACAAGGCACGCGAAGCACACTCCTTTCGCCGTGCAACCCAAGAATCGCCCGGCGAAGAAATCCAGCGACTGCGCCAACAGATTATGGGTCTGCGTTCCGCAGTGACCGAACAAGAAGAAACCATTGCGTTCCTGCGTGACCTGCTGGCGCAACGCTGGTTCGACGACGCCGAATAGGCCGTCAACCAGTAGCGCCGCCTCTACCGGCCGCTATGTGCTGTTGGGGCGACGGCGGTACTGTGCCACATGAGCATTCGTAGCGCCTATGTGTTTCTCGTCTCCCCAGCAGCAGTAGAGGTTGGCGCGCAGCTAGTGCTCGTGGACGCAGGACGATGACCGAACGCGCGATTCCAAGCGGGTCCGTCGCTGGCCGCAAGACCCCGTCGTTTACCGCCGAGACAGTGCCGACGGCCCTCCAGAACGCGCATCACACGACCGTGTGGGCCGAGCTGGTCGTCGAGTCTGGAGTAGTCACCTTTGTCGGGGAAGACCCGCCATTGCAGTGTCGTATCGACGGGCCGGGGCGAGAGACGATCGTGCCCAACCAAAAACACCATGTAGAGCCCGAGCCGGGTGCAGTGTTCCACGTTCAGTTCTACGACCAGCCCGCCACCGACAAGACAGACGAATAAAGCTTCACAAGAA
>JBDNHG010000946.1:0-6768 GCA_041688925.1 Acidimicrobiales bacterium
CAACGGACGCCTGCTCCTAGCGTTCATGCCCGGCATCGGCAGCCGCAAGGAACGGGCCGCTCTTGGAACCACCAGCATCGACCGCACCGCTCGGGTTGGTCGCACCATCGAGATGTGCAGGGCATGGTGGGCCGGCGAAGAGGTCACCGCTGAGCTCGGCGAATGGAGCTATGACGCCATCAAGGTTGGACCGTCGCCGGCGCAAGATCCGCTCGAGATCTGGCTGGGCGGCAACGGGCCTCGTGCACTGCAATTGGCGGGCACCCATGCCGATGGCTGGCTCGGGTCGCGAGCCACCCCGACTGAGGCAGCTGGACATCTGGCAACCATTCAGGCGGCTGCCATCGGGGCCGGCCGATCGATCGACGACGACCATTTCGGCATCAGTATCCCGTACTCGCGTGTGCCGCTCGATGACCGGGCGATCGCAGGCCTGATGCGTAACACTGAAGCCGAACGGGCCGACATCGTGCCCTTCGGCGCAGATGAACTGGCCTCGCTGCTGCAGCGCCACATCGACGCCGGCATGTCCAAGTTCGTCGTCCGCCCCATGTCGGCCACCGATGGTTGGGATACCGAACTCGACTGGCTCGCCGAACACTCACTGCCCTTCCAGAACTGACCCTACGCGGCGAGTGAACTGTTACGCCCCTGATTGCACGCACACCATGCGACAGTCCCAGCGGGGGAGAGGTCCCCCCTTATGCCCGGGGGTGATTCGTCGTACGTTCGAACGTACATGGCTGACCCGCAACCGACATCCTAGCGAGGAACAGCCGATACGGCTATCGCCGCATCTGCGCCTCCAGGGAGCCAACGGGCGTCGGCCAGGCTGCGATCAGACAGTGGCGAAGTCGCGTCATGGCTGATCCTCATGGCAGCGCTGGCCGCAGCGGCTCTGGCCGCCGGACTCGTCCTGGCCATGGTGATCAACCAGCTCGCGAACGACGTTGTCGACGCCGCCGAAGGCGCGGTCACGACACCACAGGGCACGGCGCCTGAAACAGGCGATGGCGAGCTGCCACAGGGCACCGCCGATCCGGGCGCAGGCAATGGAGACACCGGTGATGGCGACCTGCTTCCGGTGAGCACGAGCCATTGCTCGATCAATCTTCAGGCGAGCGCCGCAGCGCTCGGCCTCGGAGTGGGGCTTGGCACGACGGCCGAAGTGATCATCCAAGAGATGCCCGATGGCACCACGATCGTCACCATCGCCGGCGAACTCGCCGGCAACGGCGGCCCGGGTACCGCTGCTGGAGCGGGCGTCACCGTCAACGATGCAACCGTTGGCGCCTACGCTGCGGCCTCCGCAAAACTTTGGGCAGGTCTCGGCGGCGGCGTGCAGTTCGAACTGGCACCTGGCGAGACGGTCGCTGACCTTTTCGTTGGGCTCGCCGTGTCGACCAACCCGGTCACCGGGCCCATCAGCAGCGGCATCAACATGATCGTGCCCGGAACTGTTCCTCAGGCACCACTGCCCGACACGCTCTTCGTCGACCGATCCGTGTGGGGCAAGGCTGGCGGCACCGCCCAGGCCGGCGTGGGCTGGGTCTCGGCCGGAGCCGTCACTGTTGCCGAAGCACGCACTGACCAGACCTACGCCATCCATGCCGACGGCACGTATTCGGCGACCACTACGTACTCTGGCGCACTGTCGAGCGACGCCGGCGTCACCGGCGATGCGTCCGGTTCCGTTTCGGTCGAAACGATCTACAACGGCTCGTTCGAACCCGTCGAGATGATCGTCACCACGACCTACGGCTACGACGCTGACCTTGTGGCCGGCGATGACGAAGACCCGCCGACGATCACGACCCAGCAATGGAACCTCGACCTCACCCGTCCCGAAGTGCAACAAGCTGTTGACAGCCTCGGTGCGTTCTCTCCAACGTCGCCTATTCTCGACATCCCGACGCAGAATCCGATCGATTCCTGGGACATCGTGGCTGACAACGCCACAAGCTCGGGCGCCGTAACGCAGGAACTCCCGACCAGCACACTCGACATCAAGTTCGAGGCGGGCGCTATCGCTGCCGGCGTGGGCGGTCGCCTCATCGGCACCTGCACCGAGCTCAACTGACTCGTTGCATATCCTGACTCTGTGCCCAACCAAGTTCCCCCGCTCGTTGCTGTTCTGTCAGACGGGGGCATGCCGATGAACCATCGTCGGCACGCGGTGCAGATCGCCGCATTGCTCGTTGCTCTCGTGGCCGTCGGCTGTTCCGGATCCGAGAGCCAGAACCTCGTGCCGGTAGACGCTGCCGCTCCTGGCGTGCTCTACGTGTCGACGCCCGAGGGTGACATCCAGGCCATTGCGCCTGGCACCGGGGAAGCCAGCGTGTTCGTCTCGGCGACTGACATTGATCAAGGCGCCGTGTTCGATCTTGCTCCGAGCCCAAATTCGACCGGTATGCAGGCGCTGGTGCGCATCAGCGATCAGCCGTTTCAGACAGCGGCCGTCACCGTCACAGCGTCGGGCCTCGACCCGATCGACACGGCCTCTGACACGCTCGCGTGCCTCGACCCACATGCCGCTGCGTCGATTCCGGTGGCACACGAAGCGCCGACCGGGGGCCCGAACGGTGCTGACTTCAACGCAGTCACCTTCGACGGCGGAACGATCGGCGGCGCGGACTTCGATCTGGTGAGTGTCGCCTGTCCCCGATGGACGGCCGATCGCGAGACGGTGGCGACGGCGATACCAACGCGTGAAGGTGACTCGAGCTCGATCGTGACGGTGGTGCAGTCGACCGCCGGTGAGCGGATCGAGGTCGGCTTCAACGGCTGTGGCACGACGCCCACAAGCTTCAGCCCCAACGACCAGTTCCTGGCGGTGGCGCTCACGTGTTTCGCGGCTTCGTGGCAGAACTCGGGCCTCTACCTGCTGCCGGTCGACGAGCTTTCGGACCTCGGCGATCTGAGCACCATGACCAAGCTCGGCGACGGGCTCTTTGGCCGCACCGCCTGGTACCCGGCTGGCGATTGGGTTGCCGTGGTGCATGCCGATGCCATCGAGAATCAGAACATAGCGATGGATCTCGCTGCCCAACCGGTCAGCCTGCAGGTCATCGAAGTCGCCACCCTGCAAACGGTCGATCTCGACCTGGCCGATGGTGCGTCACCATTCAGCGTCACCTGGCTCGAAACTGCACTGGGCAGCTAGCAGGGTGCGGCTAGCAGGGTGCGGCCTTCGGGAGCCGACACAAGTCACCGAGTAGCCAAGTCGTCGGCGATGGCTTGAGAGCGGGCCGCGAAGATGGGGGCGCCGGCCTCGGTCTGGTCCACAACAGCTTGCACCAACATCTGCGTGGCGGCGGCGGTGTCGCCACACAGGTGCAGCGCCAAGCCGTGGGCATGGCGCAACGAGCCCCAATAGAACCCGCCTCCGCCCCACACGTTCAACGTTGTGTGCACGTCGGCGAGCGGCTCGATCGCTTGGGCCAACGCCGGCCCCCATCGATGGGCGCCGGCTAGGTGGGCGGCCTCGGCGGTCATGGCGAGCAGGTACGGCCGGCGAGTGTCGTGGCACTGGAGGACGCCACACGGGCTCAGCAGCCGATCGAGCGTGATCGATGCGCTTTCGAGTTCGCCGGCCTGCGCTTGTACGAACGCACCCGGTGCCAGATAGGCCAGGTCATCGCCATCGAACATAGGAGTCATGACCGACAGCAGTTCGCCGCCACGACCTTGTACCAACCGCAGGGCACAGAGCTGGGCGGCGAAACACTCGAACGCGTCATTGCGAGCCGAAGTTGGCCACAATTCGAATGCAGCACGGAAGCGATCCTCGGCGGTGTTCAGCTCGCCACCAGCGAAGTCGAGCAGCGCACGCCACGCCGCAACCCACCACTGATATCGGGGCGCCCTGCTGTCGAAAGCGAGCGCTTCGGCATAACGCAGCGGGGGAGCGGCACGGCGGAGTTCACCCATCTCGATCAGCGCCGACGCTTCATAGGTCAACGCCAAAACGAGCGACTCGATCGAGTTCGACCGCCGGGCATATTGCTGGGCCTCGATGGCCAACTCGAGACGTTCGGCGGCATTGCCGGGACGCAGCTTCGCCTGCACATAGCCTGTCAGCGCTCGGGCAAGCGTGGCGGGCCCAGCACTTCGTCCGACCTCGAGCGCGTCTGCAGCCAACAACTCGGCCTTGTCGGGATTGGTCAGATAGAAGCTGTTCGCATAATCGGTCATCAGCTGCACTCGCGTGTCAGAGACCACATCGCCGAGCTGATCCAACGCCTCGGCAACGAGTTGGCGCACCTGGTCTGTCGAGCTCTGGGGTGACCGCTCTTCGGCCAGGCCTCGCACCGCTTCGGCGAACAGATCGGCTCGATCGAGGTCGCGGGCGGCTTCGATCACGGCCTCGAGGGTGGCCTGTCCTTCATCGGTGCGGCCGGCACGCATCTGTGCCCACCCGAGAATGAGGCGGGTCTCGACGACTGTTGCCGAGTTCACCCATCCGTCGATCGGCACCGCACTGTGTGACATCAGTTCGACGAGTGTTTGTCCCGCCCCGATCGACTGCAAGTGTTTTGCAGCGCGCAGGGCGGTTCTCGCTGCATCAGGAAGCGAGCCATCAGGCAGGGCTTGCAGCCGATGTCGTGCCTCGGCGACTACTCGGTATCCCTCGTCGGCTTCGCTGGTGGCGACCAGTTCGGCAAGCTCGAGATGAAGTCGACGGCGCACGTCTGGATCGAGACCGAGCCGCTGATCGATCTGGTCAGCGGCCCGCAGGCTGAGCTTCGAGCCGGGCTCGACGGCAATAATGCCGCGAGTGATCAGTCGGTCGATCGCAACTGCGCTGGCGGATACCCCTCGGCAACCGGCGCGGGCGATCAGGTCAGGCATCGTCGGCAGGGTGGCGCACACCATTGCCGACAACACTGCGTACTCGTCGTCGTCGAAGACGGCATCCACTGGCTGCTGGCCAGCGCCGGCGGCGAGATTCATGCTGATGACATCGTCGAGGGCGTCGCCAAGGTCGCGGAGGCGAGCGGGCACGTCGCCAGATCTGGTGATGCCGATCAGGGTGAACGGCGATGGTCCTGGTTTGGTGAGCTCGAGTGCGAGGTAGTCGAGTAGCGGCGGCCCGGCGTGTTCGATTCCTTCGACCACCAACACAAAACCGGCCGAGAAGCGGTTGACGAGCGCATTGGTCAGCCGCCGGTGCAGCGCTCGGGCAGACTCAGCGGCGGTCGGTCGTTGCAGCTCGAATTCGAGATCTGCGAGCTCGGCCAGCGGCGACCAGGGCGCGGCCTGATCACCATTGCTGATTCGGCCCCATGCCACCCGGCGCTCCTGGGCACCGGCAAGCGCAACGATGTCGGCTTCGACTCGCCGCAGATCAGCCCCTGGTTCGGTGCACAACAGAAGCGACTTGGCCACATCGATCGGATCGTCGCGACCCGGTTGTGACCGGAGCGTGAGGGCGTGTTCGTCGACAAGTCGTCCTGAGCGTCGATCCTCTATGCCACGCAGCATCGACCGCAGTTCGTCCGAAGGAGCAATGCCGAGCGCCTCGTCGAAGACCCGCTCGGCATGGTCGAGCACAGCTTGCGCCGCGCCAAGCTCACCCATCGATAGATAGACGGCAACCAATTGGGCATACGGCCGTTCGCGCAGCGGATCGTCGGTCAACACCTGACGCAAGGTCGGCACGGCCGCTGCATGTTCGTCGAGTTCGATGAGCGCATCACACAACGCATCGACGGCGCTCTCATGCAGCGCGCTCAGCCGATGTCGTTCGGCGATCGCGCCGGGATGATCGGCAAGGCTGGGGTACGGCTCGTCCCACAGCTCGAGTGCATCTCGCAGCACGTCGCGAGCGTGGCGGGCGTTGCCTGAACGAAACGCCAGCAGTCCAACGTCGATCAACGACTCGAAACGCGACACATCGATGCAATCTCGATCGATGCCAAGCCGGTAAGTGCCGGCTGCGGTGGTAGTGATGAGATGCTCGGCCCCGAACGGGCGCAGCTTGTCGCGAATATGGCTGATGTGCACGTGCACCGATTGTTTGGCCGTGCGCGGAGCGTTGTCGCCCCACAGGGCATTTATCAGTCCGTCAGCGGTCACATCGCGCCCAGGGGTGAGTGCCAACCGAGCAATCAACCGATGTTTCCGGTCACCATTGATCGGCACCAGATCATCGGCCACCACGACTCGCAGGCTGCCGAGTACCTCGAGCTCGATGGGGACATCCATAGCGTTTTAGTAGCACATAAGCGGCGGCTACATACGCGAGGGCGAGGGCGAAGGCGATGCCGCCCGACCGACACGGCAACCCATCGGACGGCGATGGCGCTGGCCGGTCCAAGAATCGAGGGGGAGGACCTGGGGCGCTCAGGCTTGGTCATCGAGGCGGACGAGGCCATCGAGGATGAGGTCGAGCACGAGTTCGAAACTGCTGGAGGTGTCGCCGTCGAGATGCTGCTGTACATGGGCGATCATGTGCGGCGTTTCGGTCTCGGATAGACCGGCCATGAAGTCACGTGCACGTTCGTCTCCACCGCCCTCGGCAATCGCCATCCCGAGTTCTTGCAGAGTGTAGCCGAGCACGTGGTTCGTCACAGCATGGAAACCGTGGTGTGCCAGATCGGGGGACAGGCCGCTCTGGTCGAAGAGCCGCAGCAGATCGTCCATGCGCTGGGTGCGCGCCGGCCCGGGCATGTGCTGGTTCCATATCTGCGGAGCCCACGGGTGTTGCAGGAGCACACTTTGGGTTGCCATCGCAATCGACCGGATCGTCTCGAGCGGCGGCCCGTC
>JBDNHG010000947.1:0-5927 GCA_041688925.1 Acidimicrobiales bacterium
CCGCCACGAGCTGACCGTCGGGTATCGCCTGCCGGGCCCCCTCATGGACCTCGCCGCCAAGGTGCTGCTCAAGGCCATGCCCGACCTGACACCACCAATCGCCGTGCGCCCTGAAGGCGACCCGCCGCGGTTCATCACAACCGATGCCGACAACTTCGGTCAGGCGCTTGCCGATGCAGTGGCCACCGAACGAGAAGCGATCGGCGCCGGCAATATCGCCATCATCTGCGCCACCGGAGCCGCCGACGACGTGTCGCACTTCTTGAACGAGGCCGGCATCAGCCATGGCGTTGCCTACGCCGGAGCCCTCGAAAAACAGGTTTCGGTGATCGAGGTCTCGATGGTCAAGGGCCTCGAACTCGACGCGGCGATCGTGATCGAACCCGACTCGATCGTCGAGTACGAACCCCAGGGCATGCGATCGCTCTATGTCGCACTGACCCGAGCCACTCGCCGGCTCACCATCATCGACACAGGCAACTCGGCAACAGTTCTAGCCTAAAAGTTCTAGTCTCGGGCCGTGACATCCTGATTCCGGCCGAGACGTGTGCGAAATCTGCTGGCCGATCTCAACAACCCACAAGCTCTCCATCACCCCAGAACTCTCAAAAACCCACAAGCAAGGAACTGCCCCATGACCCTGAAGATCGCCGCAGTGACCTTCGACTGCACCCATGCCACCGAACTCGCTACGTTCTGGTCAGCTGCCCTCGACAGGCCCATCGATCCAGGCGATCCGGACACCGGTGAATACTTCGCTTCGATCGGACGCGAGAATCCCACACCCGGCGAGCCGGCCCTCATGTTCATCCAGGTGCCCGAACCAAAGACGGGCAAGAACCGAACCCATCTCGATCTCGATGCCTCTGATCGTGCGTCCGAAGTCGAACGGCTGGTGGGTCTCGGTGCGACGGTCACCCACGACAAGGACGAATGGGGCGTCAGGTGGACGACGCTGGCCGACCCTGCTGGCAACGAGTTCTGCATCGCCCAACCCTGAGCCGCCCAACACCGAGCCACCCAACACTGAGCCGCCCAACACCGAGCGGCGGGTAATCAGTCGGGCCTGCGCACTCCTTCGAGAAGGCTTGCCTCGAGCGGGCCGTCGCCATGCAACACACTGATGTCGCCCGTGGTCTCGAACACAACTGCGAGGACCTGATCCCAACGGGTGACGTTTGCTTCGCGGAGTTTGGCGATGACGTCTTCTCGCGACACCTTCGCTCGATCGAGGTGCTCTTCGATCAGATCGCCGCGGTCGACCAACAGCAACGGTTCGTTGTCGATCGCTGAGCCGATATTCGTACGGCGTCGCACACCGGCGATCGCTCCCTTGAGAACGAGCAAGGTGGTGAACGCCAATGCGCCGTTCGGCAGCGACGTTGCCGAGGCGGCGACGCTTCCGACAATCGAGCCAAGCGCCACCGTGACGACGAAGTCGAAACTGGACATCTTCGACAGCGATCGCAGCCCAACAATGCGGATCACCACAATCGCAGCCGCCATGATGCCGATGGCGCTGACGGGCACCAGCCAGAGTTCGGTCGGGCTGATACCCAGCCAATCGTCGATCATGCCTCGATGGTCCCGCTCGCCCCGAGGTCAGGCTGGTGGTCGGTGGCCTTGGCCTTTGCGAGCTCGATCAGCTGCGACAGCTTGTTCGGCGCTGCCCACCATTCGATTCGGTCGGTCACGACACGCAGTGCAACCGGCTGGGAACTTTCGTCGAAGAAGTTCTCTGACATTGCATCCATCAGATCGGTGATGCATGCCTCGTCGGTGAAAAGGTCGGCTCGGCCAGCGAACGAGACCCAGGTGCGTTCGTCGACGAATGCAGCGTTGACCGGGCCATTCGCAGCTGGCTGCACCCAGTCTGCGTTTGCATCAACCAGAAACCAAGCGTCGCCATGGTCGTCGATCTTCTGAAGGGTGACAGGGCGAGCAGATAAGGTGCCCCGCTCGTCGACCGTGGTGACCATCGCAACGCGCCCGCTCTCAATGCGCTTTTGCACTTCATCGATAGTTGTCAGTTGTTCCGTCATTTCTGTGCTCCTAGCTATTGGCGTCGTGCTGAACTACCCCAAGTGTCGAGTGTCTAATCATCGAGAACGCTTGTTTCGGCTGCGGAACATATGGGTACCAGCAACCGATGGCTACACATTCAGCAATAAACGCGTCGCGCACACACCAAGTGCTCACGCTCGAGGTCAACCAAGCGTCCCATGTCGCCGCGGTTCGACCGAGCGACACCTTGCTCGACGTGATTCGCAACGACCTCGCCCTGACGGGAACCAAGTCGGGCTGCGAGATGGGCAATTGCGGAGCGTGCACCGTCCTCATGGACGACGAGGCGGTGTATTCGTGCCTCGTGCTCGCTGTCGAATGCGACCAGAGCAGCGTCGAAACGGTCGAGTCCCTGGCCGACCACGGCGAGCTCTCACTGCTGCAGGCGGCGTTCGTCGACTGTGACGCCCTTGCAATGCGGCTTCTGCACAAGTGGCCAGCTCATGAGCCTCGAAGCACTTCGCCGGACCAACGCTGCAATCTCCGTCGATGACATCACCCAGGCGGTAACCGGCAACCTTTGCCGCTGCGGCGCCTATCAGCACATCATCGAGGCTGCACAACAGTCACTGGATGTGTCATGAAGCCCGCCGATCTCCCCGAGCTTGCACCCGCTGGCCAAGCACTCGGTCGAGTCGATGGTCCGCTCAAGGTCACCGGCCGTGCGCAGTACAGCAGCGACATCGCACTGCCCGGCCAACTACATGCCGCCGTCCTGCGATCGCCCTACCCCCACGCAGCGGTTGTTGCCGTCGATGCCAGCGCCGCCCGAGCGATGGACGGGGTCAAGGCCGTGCTCACCGCCGACGATCTCAACGATCTCACTTGGTATGAAGAAGAGGTCCCGTTCTTCTCATCACGAATGCGTTTCGTGGGTGACGAGGTCGCCGCCGTCGCCGCCGTCGCCGCCGTCGACGCTGTGACCGCCGAGCGTGCGGTCGCAGCGATCGATGCCGGTTGAAGACCTATTCCAATCGCCGACAGATGACCGACGGGTCGAGCACCGTCTGGCCTCGTCCGATCTGATCACCGGCTTTCACTTCACACCGGCGACGCGGTCGACCTATGTGAAGGTCATGGATCGAGCATCGTGGGCGTTTGCGCTCGTGAGCGCGGCCATCGTCATGCGCGACATCGACGGCGGGCTGCAGGCCGGTGTCGTCGCCGGTGGCGTCGCAATCGCCCCGCACCGACTGTGGTCCATCGAAGATGCCCTCGTGACAGGCGTTGACCACGCCGGGTTCGAGCGTGCCGCCGACGATGCCATCGCCGAGGCGCAGCCATTGAGTCGCAACGGTTACAAGACCGAACTCCTTCGTGGAGCGCTGCTGAACGCCTACGAAACGATCGCCGGCTAATTGCGTTTGCGACCGCAACTGTTCGGGTAGCACCCCTACTACACCAGCGCGACTACAACCATCGCGACTACACCACCCCGACTTCAGCATCGGAAAGGAACCCAATGATGACCACCGAAACGAACAACGAGACCTCGATACCCGAGGTGGATCCCCGCCGGGTCGCCGATCGAGCCGAACTGCTGCCGGCAGAGCAACAGGCCGGCAGCGACGACCCGCTGGCCCAGGCCAAGGCAATCCTCGAGGACGCAGAAGTACGTCGGATAGACGCCGTCGAGAGCCCCCGCTCCGCAGGCGAACGCCACACCTCTTCCGAGGCCGCCGACTGACCGGGGGCTCGAACAACCAGCTCGAGATCTGTCTGCCGATGCATACATCTCGAGCAATCTGGGTAGCCCAGATCCAAGCCAAACAGAGGAGCCATCATGTCCAATCCACAACAACCCGAACTCCGCCGCAGCGAGCGCAATCCTGCACTGTCACCTGACGCCATGGAGGGCAAGCTCGAAGCACGTGAGCACGAACTCCAGAACGCCCTCGACCACCAACCCGTCGATGCGGATGTCACGTCGCATGAGGTATCGAGCACCAAAGACGAGGACCAGCCCGACCCTGACGACTTCGCCGAAGCGTTCGGCACCAGGCCGAAGCCATGAATGCCTTCGCCGATGGGTTGCGACTCGACCAACTACATCCGCCCGGCGTCATCACCTTCCTGCAAGGGCTGACCCGGCGCGTCGGCGACCAGCTGATCGAGTCTGCCGCAAGCGCGGGAGTCCCCTCTGCACGTTCTATCGCCGGCGTTGAATCGATTCACAAGGCGCTCGCCCGTGCGACGACGACGCTCGAGCAGACAGGGCATCCGTCGAACCGCAACATTGAAGACTTCGCATCACCCGCAATAGAGACGGACCCCGAACTATCGCGACTGAACGCGGCGGCGCTGGAGATGGCTCGACGTGTCGGCGGGGTGCCCGATGAAGTATGGACGTCACAACCCGAGCTGCTCGAACTCGTGCGAACGACATGCGGTCAGGTTGCCGAACTGCTCGACCAAATCGGCGAGCCCGCCGACGCCGGTGGTGCATCTCCGCCCGAACCCCACACATCCACGCACTGAACGCTCACCAATCAATCCCACACAATTAGAGCCCCACACAATTAGATCGAAACAGCGAAAGGGGCCCTCATGGCTTCGAACGACACATTCAACATTGCGGGAATAGGCACCGGCGGGCTGCTCGTCATTGCCGGGCTGCTTCTCATCTTCCTGACATCGGCCAACTTTCTCGGCATCATCCTTGCCCTTGTTGGCCTGCTCTTCTTCGGAGGATTCGCAAAAGGCAAGTGGTATTGAGCCCCACTCCTTGGCGCACGTTCGTTCTATCGTCTGACACGTGACGCTCGATTGGTTCAGCCCGCCGGTGCGGGAGTGGTTCTCGACGAGCTTTCCCGCGCCGACGCCGCCCCAGGAGATGGGCTGGCCGGCGATCGCCAATGGCGACAACACACTGATCCTGGCGCCCACCGGTTCGGGCAAAACCCTCTCCGCTTTTCTTTGGGGCATCGATCGGCTGACATCTGACCCAACACCGGCCGACGACCCGCACACCCGAATCATCTACCTCTCGCCGCTGCGAGCGCTCGCAGTCGACGTCGACAAAAACCTTCGCGGTCCTGTCAAAGGAATCACGCTGGCGGCCGAACGGCTCGGCACCCCGACCATCGAGCCGACGGTAGGTGTGCGCACAGGTGACACATCGCAGAAGGAGCGGCGTCAGATCGCGAAACGGCCGCCCGACATCCTGATCACGACGCCCGAGTCGCTGTACCTGATGCTGACCTCGAAGGCCCGCGAGGGTCTCACCAGGGTCGAGGCCGTGATCATCGACGAAATCCATGCGCTGGCCGGCACAAAACGCGGCGCCCACATGTCGCTCACACTCGAGCGGCTCGAAGCCATCAACGAGACCCCTCCGCAGCGCATCGGGCTCTCGGCCACGCAGCGACCGCTCGAGGAGATCGCCCGATTCCTCGGCGGACGCTCGAAAGACGAATGGCGTCCGGTCACGATCATCGACGCCGGTGTGCGTAAGGCACTCGAAATCGAGATCGTCGTACCCATCGAAGACATGGGCGATCTCGGCACCTTCGTCGACGGCCCCCAGAGCGGCCCCGCAGCCGCAGGTCCAGTACGCAAGAGCATCTGGCCGTCGATCCACCCCCGCCTGCTCGAACTCATCCAGACGCACCGCTCGACCCTGGTGTTCGTCAACGCGCGCCGCATGGCCGAACGCCTGGCCAACCGCCTCAACGAACTCGCCGACGAACAAGCCGCCATAGAAGAGGCAAAGTCTCTGGGCTCCGCCGGCGGGCCCAGCATCAGCCCCAACCGCTCGGGTGAAGCCGGCGCACAAGCAATGGTCACGTCGCCCTACCCGCCAGCGAATGCCTCGTACGCACCAGAGGCCAAGGGACGAGGCGACCAAAACGACGAGCACGTGC
>JBDNHG010000948.1:0-5631 GCA_041688925.1 Acidimicrobiales bacterium
CACGATGGCGTATTCACGAGGTTGAGCTCTTGCTTCACAACTGTAGCCACAGCCAAAGAGTATCGAAGGAACGCGTTCATGCCTCGCGGAACGAGTCGAAAATCTGGAGGATTGTACTGCCCTTATGTTCCCCGAATAGCATCTAGAAGGCCCCGATTGTCCACTGACGGGTCCGGAATCTGCGAACGTGAGGCCCTCAGTGCTAGGAACGGGGGCTCTCAGCCAAGATTTGGGGCATTTTGGTAAACAAGTGTGCTCGGAACGAAACGTCTTGCAGGGGTAATAAGCTGTCGGACACCTAACTTGTCCACTTCCGCAAAGACACGCCCTAACTTTTTTTAGAAGACCCACCGCCGTGACCAAGCTCGGTGAGGAACTGTGACGCGGTGAGCACCTCGTAAGGCCGCGAGGCCACGTAGCCGGCCGGTGTCAACTGACGGGTTACGAACAGCGTGCGTAGGACATAGTCACCTTGATTCTTTTGAGCGTCAACTCCGAGCTTCTTCGCAATTTCATCAACGTAGGGTCTCAGTTCTGACTCTTTGCGCGAAAGCTGAGTTGCATAACAAGGCTCGATCCGCCCCTTGCTTTCCGAATCAAAATAGAAGCTACGCAACTGGCGCACTGTCTCCGCGAAGCCGTAGACCGAGGCAGGATCCTTCGCTTCGATCAGCCAGATGTTCGGATCCCCGCTTCGCCCACAAACTAGGTCGATCTCCGTTGTTACCTGCGGGACCCCGAGTCGCGCGTGATCGCCCTGCTTCACGCGCACAATCGTCTTGAATCCTAGTTCTTGAAGTTGGAGCTCGAGGTCCCGTTCAAATGCCCGGTTACGTAGCTTACGCCTCTCATCTAGGGCCCTGGAAACCTGAGCAGGCACTCCTCCTGTCCACGGCAAGACACCTTGTGTCAGTTGCTTGCTGTACACGCTTAGGGTCGCAAGCAGATACTGCGGAGCGATCAGAATGGTGCCGTCAGGGTGCCGCACCAGAGGTCGAACAAGTAGGCGATGCATGCGTGTTCGTGTTCGCCAAGGCTCCCAGCTGCTAGACCGCAGGAGGTCAGAGGACAGTGTGAGCATTTCCAATGACTGCTGAAGGCGCAAACGATGTTCCTCGTCAGGATCACCCGCTGCTTTATAAACCCAACTAAGTACCTCACCTTTGGACACGAACGCGACACTTTCATCTTCGCCGAAGGACTCCCACTGGGACAGAGCCATCAGCGTCAAAAACAGATCGGAAGTCGACGCTCCGAAGCAATGCAGCATTGCAGGATCGACGGCATCCTCAAGCCCGTTTGCGCAGGGTTCTTCGTCGATGGGCGTGGCTCCGATGCGGATATGTGACTCGTCAATATTGAGTGCTCCCATCTCCAACACCCAAGAACCGTCGGTCGCGTGTTGGTCGTCTTTAATGGTGAGCTCGTATGCAGAAGTGATTCTGATGGTCGCGGGAGCGACGCCGTAGTGGAGCCGTTCGCTCAGTGTGGTTATAGTGCGATAGGTATCCGCGGCTGCTAGCAAAGCGCTCCAGCTCTGAGCGGTCAAGTAATGTCCGCCGGTGCCACCTTGTGATCTCAGCGCAGCTTCGACTATGATCTCGTTGTTCTGGCGCAGTTGAAATGATTCGCCGCTTAGCTCGGCCATACGCTCTACGGGGTCCCAGTCAGTGGCAAGATAGAGATTGACCCGGGTTAGATTTTCCTCGTCGCGTTGCCGGTTTTCCGCGACCCGGTTGAGCTGTTCCATTCCTGTGGCAATGATCGCCTGCGTATCATGCAACGCAACGCGCTCATTAAGCACTTTCAGAGCCACGGGAGCGAGATGTTCCTTTACGAGATTATTAGCGTCGATTCCCCGATACAGGCCAGGTCGCACTCCTACCGAGTCCAGGTGACGCGCCAATAACGAAGCTGCCGCAGACTCGTCGGAGGGGTTCAGACCCCAAGGACTTGCCAGGTGGTTCAATTTGGTTCGCGAAGATTGCGTTTCGATTATCAGGAACGATCGGCCAGTGCGCCATTCGGTACCGATCTCTTCGGAAACGTCGGGATGGATACCGCCATACTGTAGTAACTGCTCTAGCACAGTGACGGTCAGCTCATTGGCTGCGCGAGGATTCCCGTCAGCCTCCTCCACGAATCGTCCTAGATCGAAGCTCCAGAGTGCCACGTGCGGACCTACCAGTGCTTGTCTCGAAAAGGAGGACTCGACCACGCCATCGGAGGGAACATCGTTCTCGTCAATCGTTCGAAGCCAAAGCTGGTATCCGGCAACGTTGAGGCCTTGATGAGCGTTTCTCCACGACTCACCTATCGCGCTGAAGCCAAAGATGAGGCCCCCACATACGTCGAACAGGAACCGACGTTCTTGCCCAGTTGTCCAGTCGGGATGCGACCTTACTATTGCGATTGGGGGCGTAGTTAGAGCCAAGGACCATGCGACTTGATCGGGAGCATGATGGGTTCCACGCTTAAGGACGTACTCGCTTTCCGGCCCGAGAAAGGCCACCGACGCAATGTTGTCGGATGGGACTTCGGCCAGCTGAGCGTGCCGGAGGGCCGGCAGCCCTGCTCCAAAAAGTGCGACCTCTAAGGGCGAAAGTTCGACCGCTCGTTCCCATTCTTTGTCGCCTGCATGCGCCTCAAATTGCATGTATGTGGGGCTAATTCCCCCTTTGAAGAAGGTGTTTCCGTTGGTCCTCCAGGGTTCCCAGTAGTTGATTGCCTCCCAGCCAAAGCTGGCTGGGAACTCTGGTGAACTCAGGTCGCGAGCAAACCGATACAGGTCGTCGTCGGCTGTTGCTGTCTCGGCAACCCAGGTCAGGTCCTCCAGCGCGAGAGTTGCTTGCCCGGGCACCTGACGCGCCATCAAATGCGCTAAACCTGCGAAGATGACGAGCGGAACTACGGTCGCCTCCGGGAGTAAGGTTACACTCCCTCCGCCAGCCAGCTGCACCGAGATTCGCCCATCAGACGGGTTGTGGTTGCGAATCCGCTCAGCCAGTGTTACGCAAGCTATTGAGCTTGGACCAGTTCGTTCTAGGTCCTCTGTAAAGAGAATCGAGACTGCGATGAAGTTTGGGCCGTCGGCTGGAACCAGCCACTGGATTTCGTTTCCTGCAAGAGGGCCTATTTCTTCGGGCAGTTTAGGTGGTGCTTCAATCAAAGTTTTCGAGAAACGCCAGAGTGCTTGGCGAGTCGCGTCGATGCAGGACGCCCGAAGCTTCCGTTGAGCGTGATCGTCGCGATCAAGACCATCGACCAGCTCCGACACTGCATGAGCAAGCGCCTCCGGGACGAACGTCGGTGGCAGCCACCTATACGCTTGATTGGCGGCTGAGACTTGAAAACGCAGGGTTCTTCCGAAGGGACTAGTGGGGCTTTCGTGGTTGTACTGGGCTGAGTCCGCTGGTGAGGTCATCCACTCAAGCGCGAGCCGATCAGCCTGGTTTAGCTGAAGTGATTCGAGCGGATCAGTAGAGACGAGTCTTTGCGCGGCATGAAGCTCGCTCAGCGGCAGATCGACTACATCCCCCAGTTGGATGTCTGGTGCCGGTTGCCACTCCGGCTGCAGAATGGTGAGGCAGTGGTCCACGTATTTGAGCGACACTCGAACGACATTCGCAATTCCAAACTTATGACGCCGCACAAGTCGATCATCCACCGCGGCGGCAAGCCTCAGAGCGCGAGAAATGTCTGCTATCGGTCTCTCGGTCAAACCTGGGGCATAACGCAGCAGTTCGTCGCCTATTCGAACAGTAGCGATGTTGGTTGGATCGATTGGCACGTAGTCCTCGTGCATCACCCCGATGCCCTTGGATTCAGCTGCCTGGTCAATCAACTCCTGTATGTCACGGAGAGGCTCTCGTTGATTCACACCGGAAATCGAGCTCGAGCGGAGACTTGCGGCAAGCGCCACGCCAATCGATGTGGCGCGGTGGCGTGCAGAAGGCGACGAGGCTGACGCAAATAGTGTCTCCCACAGCGAGTCAGGGTCGAAACGGCTGCAGGTTCGCGCAAGCGCGTCGAGTTGTTGAAGCGCGAGGTTCGTACGTATCCGCTTCGGCTTCTGCGCCCTGCTCCGCCCCATGCCAACCCCTCGTAGTCACATGAAAAATTACCCATAGCCATCTCTCTAGGTGATCGTAGCCTAGCCGCAGATAGACGACTGAGCCGTCACTAAGCGGTGCGATTTTCTTCGTTCCTCAAGGACATGTTCGTTTGACGCGCCGCCGGCTGGCACAAGCATGGGTAGTCGAGGTAAGAGCCATGAAAAGTCCATGCTCGTGTCGGGCGAGTCCAACTCGGACCCTTCTAAAAGCGCGTGCATCAAATTCTCAAATTCATGAGGTGCGCTGAACTGCAGACCTCGTCGCACGGAAACAACGGCGGTATTCACTTCTACGGTCGGCTCGAACTGGAGGGGTCATCCACAGTTGGCCCGGGTTGAATATCCGCCCGTTGCGAACCTCTTTATTCCTTGAGTTCTCACGTTCCATGCGAGACCCTGGCATTGGCTGCTTGCGACGCAGCGCATAAGTCACCTTCTTCAAGTTGCTCTTCGCCTGCCGGCCTCCGCTACTTCAGAATCGCGCCATCTATACCGAGGCGTACACGGTGGGAATCAGGCGAGCGACCGGACTTCAAATGCGCGACAATCTCCTCGACCATGCCAGAGACCGCCACGCGCGCTCGCTCATAGTGATCTTGCCATCCGCCGACATCAGCACCGGTAAGGTAAACGACGAAAGAATCATCTGAGAGGCACACTTTCCACTCGGAACTAGACAGGTCGATGGGTGTCACCAGGGCGCCATCAGGAAAACCCGCCGCTGCGAATTGCCTAAGCGATGGATCTAGCAGCAGGGAGTGTCCATGGTGGACCGCGACAACGTGTCCTGAGTTGCTGAAGAGGGAACCTTCGGACCAGCTCACGTCCCCGTTCAATACCACCACGTTCTCATCAATTATCCCTTGGGTGATGAGGTACTCCTTCGCGGCCTTGCCGGTCGCGAGCGGAAACAACGGGGATCGGCCAGCGAGGGAAACCGCACGAGGGGTTAGTTCGATACCGTACCGCGCAGAAAGTTCAACGAGGAGCGCAGCACCCACGATGCACTGGGGGTGTTGGCCGATGGCGTATGCAGCGGACATGGTGAGTTCCTCGAGTCGTTCCTGGTGGGTTGTGCCAAATATTCCCATGCAGTCCTCACTCTCCCGGAATCTTAGTGTAGGGCCAGTGACTTTGCGGCCAAGACAAGTGCATTTGGTTGGACTGCCAACTTTTTATGTCGACATCTGGAGGCCTTGAGCACAATTCTCTCGATGAAAAACTCTTGAGTGAACGGCCGGATCTACGGCGCTTGTTTTTCTGAGGCTGACGGCCGGCTTGGCAAGCTGATCCCTGGTTTCGTGCTCGATACTCTGCGACCTCCGCCAAAGCTATAGCGCCGGCCAGGTATGGTTCCTACTCTCCCGAAAGGCCTTGAGTATTGCCTGGCTGTGTCAGCACACCCTGCCGTCCAGCTCATGTTCCGACGCGGTGATTTTATTCATGTGACTACACCACCAAAGCTGCGTAAGTGGAGTTAGTGCTGAGTTGTTTTGACCACTTTGGAACGAGAGAAG
>JBDNHG010000949.1:0-2109 GCA_041688925.1 Acidimicrobiales bacterium
ATGCCGATGAACCCGACCGACGCCGAGGGCACGATGTCGAGAAAGCCATCGAGCAGCCCGTTACCTGCGCGCAGTATCGAAATGATCGCCGGGTCCTTCTGAAGCTGCACGCCTTCGGCCGGTCCGAGCGGCGTCTCAATCATGAGTGGCGAGGTTGGGATCGCATCGAGAGCCTCGTACGCGAGCAGCACCGCAGTCTCGCGGAGCAACTGCCGAAACAAGGGTGCCGGCGTTTCGACGCTGCGCATCAGAGTCAGCTTGTGCTGCACCAACGAATGCCCGACAACAACAAGACGCGATACGTCTATTTCACCCATGTTCCCGACTCTAGTGGTGCGCCTCCCAATTGGCTGGGGGTCGCCGGCCAGCGTACGAAACCGTGGATTGGCTGCAAGACGAATACAGTTCAACCCACATGTTTAACCTCAAGGCTGCATTGCCGATGCCTTCATCCGAACGCATTGCGGTACACGTGACCAGCGATGCGCTGCGCCAAATACGTAGCGGACATCCGTGGCTCTGGGATGGGTCGATCACGCGCACATCCGCACCCGGCGCAGTTGGTGACCTGGCCGTCATATTCGACGACAAGCGAAAGTTCGCCGGCATTGGCTTGTGGGACCCCCATTCTCCAATCGCCGTGCGCATGTTGCATCAAGGGCCACCGCTCAACATCGACAGCGATTTCTTCGCCGACCGACTGTTCGATGCCTTTGCCCGTCGCCAGCCGCTACACGACGACAGCCAGACAACCGGCTATCGACTCGTGCACGGTGAGAACGACCACCTACCTGGCCTCGTCGTCGATCGCTACGACACAACGCTGGTAATCAAGCTCGACTCGGCGGCCTGGGTGCCGCACTTGCGAACCCTGGTGCCACCGCTCATCGAGTTGACCAACGCAGAACGCATCGTGCTTCGAGCAAGCCGTCGCATCACCGACCAGCTTCCGACCGCGCTGCGAAACAGTCCAACGCTTGTTGGTGACGCACCGTCGGGTCCGGTCGAGTTCTATGAGCACGGCTTGCAGTTCCAGGCTGATGTTGAACGTGGCCAGAAGACCGGCTTTTTCCTCGACCAGCGTGACAACCGCAGGCTTGTTGGCGATCGCTGCGAGGGCGCCACCGTTCTCGACCTCTTTTGCAACAGTGGCGGCTTCAGTGTCTACGCCGCTGCCGGAGGGGCCCGAACAGTGCACAGTGTCGACGTCAGCCCCCATGCAATCGAGGCGGCCCGTCGCCATGTCGAATTCAACCGCGCCGGTCTCGGGTTCACCGCACAACACACCGCAGTCGCCGACGATGCCTTCAAGGCAATGGAAGCCATGATCGAGCGACGCGAGCGATTCGACGTCGTGATCGTCGATCCGCCGTCCTTTGCTCCGAACGAGGCATCGGTTGGCGGCGCTGTCCGTGCCTACCGTCGACTCACCGCACTCGCCATCGATCTGTTGGCGACCGGTGGAACTCTGCTTCAGGCCTCGTGTTCGAGCCGTATTTCGGCCGACGAATTCTATGGCCTCGTCACCAGCGAGATGGCCGACAACAACAAGGTGGCGGCCAACCCAATCCGAACAACGCATGCACTCGATCACCCGATCGGCTTCGCCCAGGGCTCGTATCTGAAAGCGATCCTGACCGAAGTTGTGCCTCGACGACACTGACGCCGCCCTCCCGGCCCCATAACGAGCCAAGCGAAGTATTCCTAGGGTCCCTGCATCGGGTCTCGCCGCCTGTAAGCGTTGCGGGGTGACGACCAACGACGACAGCAAGATCTTGCCGCCGATGATGAACGATCGCGCACGGCCGCAGGCAGATCGCACCGTGCTCGGCATCTTGCTTGCGCTGCTTTTTGTGGCGGTGCTGCTCGCGTTGTGGTTCCTACTGTTCGACGATGGCGATGCCGATACCAGCGCGTCAGGGTCCGGAGCAGGTCCAACGCCGGTCACCATCGCAACGTCGACGCCCGAACCCGACGACTCGACGGTGGGGCTGTCCACAACCGACACCACCAACGAAGCACCCACAACCGCAGCCGTCGCAACCGCAACTCCGGTTCCTGAAGGTTTTGAATCGTGCTCGGCTGATGCTGCACCGCTGACCACGGCGA
>JBDNHG010000950.1:0-2945 GCA_041688925.1 Acidimicrobiales bacterium
AACTCTTCGTTGCTGGTCCACCTGTCGTCAGCCATGCAATGGGCTACGAGGTGACCAAGGAGGATCTCGGCGATTGGCGAATCCACTGCCGCAACGGATCCGTCGACAACCTGGCCGAGAGCGAAGAAGAAGCGGCCGAGATGACCCGTCGATTCTTGTCGTACCTGCCTACGAGCGTGTTCGAGGCTCCGCCGGTGCTGCCATCGACGGCCGGCGATCCCACCGATCGACGAGACGAGGAACTGTTCAGCATTGTTCCCCGCAACCGCACCACCACGTTCGACATCCGCCGAGCGATCGCATTGATGGCCGACAAGGGCTCGTTTTTCGAAATCGGGGCTCTGTGGGGCACCGACCAGGTCGTCGGATTCGCCCGATTCAACGGTCACCCGATGGGGATCGTCGCATCAGACAGTCGACACATCAACGGTGGTGCGTTGACTGCCGACGGTTGCGACAAACTCACCCGACACCTCGACCTGTGCGATCTGTTCCACATCCCGGTGCTCAACCTGGTCGACAATCCGGGATTTGCTGTCGGCATCGAGCACGAGATCAACTCGACAATCCGCAAAGGCGCGACGTGGATGGTCGCCGCCGCCCAGTCAACAGTGCCGATGTTCACCGTGCTCATGCGGCGAAGCTTTGGCGTGGCCGGCAACAACTACGCGACACCACGTTCCAACGCAACCATGCGTGTGGTGTGGCCCGCAGCCGACGTTGGTGGTATCCCGCCCGAGGGTGGCATCGAAGCCGCCTACAAACGACAACTCGCCGAAGCTGATGATCCGGTCGCCTTGCGAGCAGAGCTCAACGCACGAATCGAGAGCGCTCGTGGCCCAGTCGGCCCGCTGAATCGCTTCGAACTCGAAGAGATGATCGACCCCCGAGACACCCGACGCCTGATCTGCGAGTGGTTGCCAACCGCCTATCGGCTGGTTAATCTGCCCGCCAATCTGAAAGCCCGTCCGTTGGAGTTCCGCCCCTGAGGAGGTCAGCGGTGGCCTCGGCGGCATCTGAGTAGTCATTGCGGGGTGGGCGGTTTAGGCCTGGGGTGGTCGGTGATCGTAGGGTCAGGGGTAACCAACACCTGCCTGGGGGAAACATGTCTGCTGAAGATGTCGTTCTTTATGACGCTGCTGATGGCGTCGCTACGATCACACTCAACCGTCCAGATCGTCTCAATGCATGGACCGGCCCTATGGGCCGGGCCTACTTCGATGCACTCGACCGGGCCGCCGACGACCCAGAGGTTCGTGTCATCGTCATCACCGGTGCCGGACGGGGCTTTTGCGCAGGCGCCGACATGGACATGCTCCAGGGCATCGGCGCCGCCGGCGGAACCGGCGGCGGCGAACGTGAAACTCGGCCGCACTCGCATGCGACCAGCATCCCCAAGCCGGTCATCGCAGCCATCAATGGCGCTTGCGCCGGCCTCGGCTTCGTGCACGCGATGATGGCTGACGTTCGCTTTGCTGCCGATGGTGCAAAGTTCACGACTGCCTTCTCTCGACGTGGACTCGTCGCCGAACACGGCGTCTCGTGGGTGCTGCCCCGCCTCGTCGGGCCTTCGGTGGCGTTAGATCTGCTGATGTCAGGACGTGTTTTCCTCGCCGACGAAGCCGCCGAGTTGGGCGTCGTCAACCGCACCGTCCCGGCGGACGAACTCATGGAAACCGTCATGGAGTACGCCCGCGACATGGCGGCCAACGTGGCGTCGACCTCGATGGCGATCATCAAGCACCAGGTGTGGGCTCAGCTCGAGCAGACCATGGACGATGCGCTCACCGAAACCAACGGGCTCATGGCGAAATCATTGCGTCGAGCCGACTTCAAAGAAGGCGTCGCCAGCTTCGTCGACAAGCGCCCACCATCCTTTGCCCCTCTCACCCGGGCCGACGTCGCCAACCTCTGACAAGGCGCCGGCTCCACGGTTTCGCCGTGGAGCCAGCTATGAGGCTTCGGCGTTAGACCGCCACCGCTGCAATCGCGTCGTTGTATCGGCCCCTGATAGCAGCGACATCGACACCAACTCGCGGGGCAACGAGATCGGCTGCCCCCAAGACCCAGCTGTGCTGCACATCGGCCAACGGGTGGCCGTCCAGCATCGATGCTGCCTGGGCCGCCGCACCAGCCGCGACCGTCTCGTCGCTGTGGGGAACCGCAACCGGACGTCCCCACAGGTCGGCGCACCGCTGCCGATAGGCCGCGGATCGAGACCCGCCGCCGATCAGGTGCAGGGTGCCCGAAATGTCGACCCCGCACTCGGCCAATGAATCGACACCGTTGAGCAGACCGCACAACACCCCGTCGTGGGCTGCGAGCGCGATCGATTCGCGAGTCGTGTCGGTGCGAAGGCCAGAGAAGCTTCCGGCAGCATCCGGCCGATTGGGCGTTCGCTCGCCGTCGAACCACGGCACGACGACAACCTCAGTGATGTCGACGGCCAACGCCAGATCGGCCAAACCCGGTGCATCGGTGCCGAACCAACGGGCGAGGGTGTCGGTGACCTTGGTTGCATTCAAGGTGCAAACGAGAGGAAGAAAGCCGCCGGTGGCGTCGGCGAAACCAGCAACCGCGCCCGACGGGTCATGGGTTGCGGTTGTCGCCCGTGCGTACGCAACCCCACTCGTGCCGAGCGACACAACGAGGTCGCCAACCTCGAGCCCCAGGCCGAGTGCCGCGCTCATGTTGTCGCCCGATCCTGGTCCGACGACCACCGTCGCTGCCAGGCCCAACTCGGCAGCGGCAGCTTCGCTGAGCAGGCCAGCGGGCTCGTCTGGAGCGAGCACACGTGGCAGCCGATCGATCCATTGTGCGCCCGGCACGCCGGCAGCATCGAGAAGATCGGCACGGTACATACCCGACGTTGGATCGAACCAGCCCGTTCCGGACGCATCGCCGCGGTCGGTGACATGTTCGCCGGTCAGGCGCATCGTCAAATA
>JBDNHG010000951.1:0-3624 GCA_041688925.1 Acidimicrobiales bacterium
CACAGTCGCAACGCTCGAAGTTGTTAGGAGGCGGCCGGGATCTGTTCAGAATCGATGTCGAGTGTCGACAGGATCGTGGGCAACGATCCGAGGTCGCCTATCTCGGCGAACTGAATGAAGACCGAGACAGCAACCTCAGGGTCGTCCTGCGGCACGAGCGCCAGCACCACTACGCCGGTCGTGTTTCCGTCGGTGCGGGCGCATTGCAGAATCTGGTATTCGGCGGTGCCGTCGAGCAGCAGAATCTGCGACTGATCACCGGTGACGCAGTCGCTCCAGAACGCAAGCCCGACGCTGAGGACGCCCTGTGCGTCTGCGCCGGCGCCAACTCGAGCCGCGAATATGTATATGCCTGACGTGGCGAGGTCGCGAGTGTCGACATCGCCGTTGAGCTGTGGAAAGCTGCCGCCCACGGCCAGCACTCGCACCGATCCCAGACCTTGGGTTTGGAGTGGCACCGTTGCGCCGTCTTGCACCGTGAACGCCCACTGGTCTGGAACTTGCAGCGAGATTGCGCCGCTGAAGTCGCCCACGGGCGAGTAGCCGTCAATGGTCGAACCCAACGTTGATCCGCGGGTTCCTCCGGTAAGCGTCGACGTAGGGCTCGGTGCCGGGGTCGATTCGGCGGTTGGTAGCTCGGCGGTTGGCGCCTCGGTCGGTTGGCCGGCAGGGGTTGTCGCTACAGGCGCTGCGGTCGGCTCGGCAGACGAAGTGGGTTCGCCAACGTCAGAGACGACCGCTGTTCGTTCGCTGGGGTCGGTGTCGTCAGAGTTGAGCACCGCTCGGGCGACCGCCCAGCCTCCGAAGCCGGCAATCGCCAACGCAAGCAAGGCCATCACGGCGATCTGTCCGCTGCTGGTGGCTCGCTTGGCGGACGCATGAGCGTCGCTTGGCGCTGCACCCTGGGCGAGCGGTTGTGCATCGGTGCCGCTGGCGGCGACCGTCGTTGAGTCATGAATAGATCGAGTGATCGGAGCCAGCGCGGCCCGTCGCAACTCGTTGCCGAATTCGGTCATCGTGGCATGGCGGTCGTGAGGGTTCTTGCTGAGTGCCTTCAATAAGATGCGTTCGAACTCGCTGGCAGCGCTTTCGAGGTGCAGCGCCGGCGGCGGTTCGTTTGTTACCCGGGCCAACAACGTCGTCAGACAGTTTGGCGCCGATCGATGCGGCCTCTCGCCAATCGAGCGGCCCGACGGATCGCAGTCGGTCGTTGAGGGACCCGCCTCGCAGATATTCCATGACCAGGTACGGCTGGCTCGAGTCGGTCAGGCCGCCTCGATAGACCGTGACGATGTTGTGATGGTCAGACACGGCGCCCATCGCTCGGCGTTCACGCTCGAAGCGCAGCCGAGCACGTTCGTCGAGCGTGGGCATCAGTACCTTGACCGCGACGTCACGACCGAACTCGGTCTCGGTGCCGCGGTACACGACGCCGAAACCGCCTCGACCGATTTCGGTCAAGCCTGTTACGCCGTTGATCTCTGGAAGTCCGCTCATGCGCTGTAGCTCTGCCCGGGCACGCTGCAACGGTAGTCGCATGGGGCAGCGGCCGTAGCCACGGGCTGGTCTTGGTGGAAACAGGAATCTGCAGATGTGCAGAACAATCGGTGTCGGGCAGCGCCTTTTTCGTGGCAGGCTTGGCGCCCTATGTCGATGCAGCGAGCGGCGAAGTCTGTGGTTGGCCTGCTCGCCGCCGGTGTCGTCTTGCTTCTTGTGTCGATGTTTGTTGCCGATCGTGAGCTTGCGCCTCGATTCAATCAGCCGGAGCTCGAGCCGATCGATATCCCAGTCGGCGAGGCAGCGGTTGACGACATCTATTACTTCAGCTCTGATGACAGCGGCACGTTCGAGATCTATTCGAGCTCACCGTCTGGAGATGCCGTGTTGCTGACCAACGACCCGGCGACCGATTCATGGCGACCCCGTTTGTCACCGAATCGACAGACGGTGTTGTTCTACCGGACCCCGGCTGGCGTTCTCGACAGCGATTTGACCCAGGCATCGTTGTGGATGATGACGGCTGGGGGCGGCGACGCTGTCGAGGTGCTTCCGCCCGGTTCCTACGGGTGGCGAGCGCAGGGACACGCCGAGTGGTCTCCGCTCGGCAACGAGTTGGTGATGATTGGTGAACGCTCCGAGGGCCGCCGCATCTGGATCACAAGCGCCGATGGCCGCGACGTGCGTCTCTTGGCAGATGATCCGGCCGACGATGCCGACCCATCGTGGTCACCTGACGGGAAGCGGGTGTTGTACACCGCATGCGTCGAGGCGCCGTGCCCTGACGCAGAACGCGAGGTGTTTGTCGTGCTCGCAACCGGTGGTGACCGAATTCAGATCACCAGCGATGATCTTGCCGACGGGCAACCATCGTTCTCGCCCGACGGCTCGCAGATCGTTATGAGGACACAGATCGAAGTCGTCGATGACGAGGGTCAAGGCGGCGTATGGGACCTGCGCGTCGTGCCGACGAATCGAACTCGCCCGCCCCTGCGAATCGTAAATGACACGAGCAACAGCGCGTCACCAGTGTGGCGTGACAACGCCACCTTGCTTTTCCATCACCGTGAAACGGCTGGCGACGACTGGGGACTCTTCGCGGTGACACTCACGGGAGGCGACCTCACGCCGCTGCGAGACACCGCGGCAAACGAGATGTTCCCCGCGCCCTAGCGTGTGGGGGTCGGCACGACGAGCGCGATCACGGCCATGGCTGCTGAGGCGATGGCGCAGCCGATGACGACTGGCTCGTACGAGTCGGACAGGTCGTTGCCGATCGACAGGATGAGGGGCCCCACGGCCGACGCCCCGACGTTGACCGTGGTGGCGATGCCCTTGATCGAGCCGATGTTTTCGATGCCGAACCACTTTGGGTACAGCGCACCCGACATGGCGCCGATCGCGCCGGCGCCCAGCCCAAGTACGAGGCCGTAGAGCGCAGCCATGATCCCGGGCTCGACCGTGGTGGCGAGGAACGTGCCAAGGCCAAGCATGCCGGCACCGAAGAACATCAACGGCCGTGCCGACACCTTGTCGGTCAACGAACCAACAACGAAGCTGCTCGCCACGCTGCCGACGAGCTGAGGAATGAAGATGGCTGCGGCCTGCGTCTTGTTCAACCCTTGCTCGCCGAGCAGGTCGGTGTTGTGAAACGTGAGCGCGGTGCTTACTGCGCCCGCCATGAATGCCACGCCCGTCAGCGTCCAGAAGGCCGGCGTGCGCACGGCTTCGGCCACGGTGTAGGACCGCCCGCGAATCTGCGCGGCCGGCTGGTCGATGGCCTTGCCGTCGGGTACCTGGTCGATCTGTTCGGGTCGATCGATGATGGCGAAGCGTGCGATTGGCACGACGGTGACGGCTACGACCACCCCGAGAATCGCCCAGGTCGGACGCCAGCCGAACGCACGAATGAGTGCGCCAAAGGTCAATGGCGCGAGCGAAAGGATCGCCACGGTGCCCATGGTGGTGAGGGCGAGGGCGAAGCCGCGTCGGCGTTCGAACCACATGACGACACCTTGGGTGCCGATCAGGGTCATCGAACCCTGGCCCAGCATGCGCAGACCCCAAAACGCAAACGTCAACATCACGATGTTCTGCACCGTGCCGGTCAGCGCCACGACGCAGGCA
>JBDNHG010000952.1:0-7019 GCA_041688925.1 Acidimicrobiales bacterium
CACGCCGACCGACATCGGCGCCATCATGTTCACGTCAGGCACGACCGGCCATCCCAAGGGCGTCCAAGTACGCGGCGGCGCAATCTGTAAGGCATTTCGGCCGTACGGCGAAGCGCTCGGCGTGCGCCCTGGTGACCCCTATCTGCTGGTGAATCCTTACTTTCATGCGTTCGGATACAACGCGGGAGTTCTGGTGTGCCTGATGTTCGGCGCTATGAACCTGCCGCTGCCGGTCTATGACGCGGGCGAAGTGCTGGCAACGATCGAGCGCGAACGAGTGACCATCTTTCCGGGGCCACCCGCCCTCTTCCAGGGCCTGCTCAACCATCCCGACCTCGCATCGTTCGACGTGTCGTCGTTGCGAGCCACGGTGACAGGAGCGGCCGCAATACCGGTCGAGATGATCGTGGCCATGCGCGAGCGGCTTGGGTTCGAAAACATCATCACCGCCTATGGCATGACCGAGACGTCGGGGCTGGCGACCTATACCCGTCCGGGTGATCCGGCCGAGCTGATCGCGGCCACCTCAGGATGTGCCGCACCCGACGTCGAACTGCGCATCGTCGATATCGATGGTAACGATGTCGCCACCGGCACCGAGGGCGAATTGCTGGTTCGCGGCTACCAGGTCACACCGGGGTATCTCGATGCCCCCGAACAAACCGCCGAGGCGATCGATGCCGACGGCTGGTTGCACACCGGCGACGTCGCAGTGATGAACGAGCTCGGTTACATCGACATCACCGACCGCATGAAGGACATGTTCATCATGGGAGGCTTCAACGCCTACCCGGCCGAGATCGAGCGGCAACTCATCGAGAACCCACTCGTCGGCATAGCGGCAGTGATTGGAGTGCCCGACGATCGCATGGGCGAGGTCGGCGCCGCGTTCATCGTGCCCAGTCACGAGGGATCGCCCGACGTGACCGAGCTCATCGCCTGGTGTCGTGAACACATGGCCAACTACAAGGTGCCGCGCCATGTGTGGATCGTCGACGAGTTGCCACTGACGGCGTCGAACAAGGTCCGCAAACCCGACTTGCGAGCGCTCGCCACCGAGCTCCTGATCTGAGCTGTCTGACTTCAGTGGTGGTCGTAGACCGTTCGTTGCACGTCGTAGAACAGCTGCACAGAACCCGCATCGGCGAATGGCACTAGCTGGCTGAGATAGCAGCCGCCTACGCCGTTGGTGCGATCGATCCAGAAGTAGCTGTTGGCCAACCCGCCCCAGCTGAGCGTGCCCGAGGGGCAGCCGGTTTCGCCGGCAGCCTCGTGGATCTGGAAGCTGAGTCCCCACGACTTGGGCACATCTCTGAACAGCTCGGCGTCGTTCGACCGTCTGGGTGACTGCGTTTTGAGCTCGCTGACCCGCAGGTCACCAATGTGGTTCTGCGCCATGGTGGCAACTGTCTCGGGTGCTAACACCCGCACACCATCGAGCTCGCCATCGTTCAGGATCATCCGGATGAACCGCCCGTAGTCGTCCATCGTCGAGTGCAGTCCGCCGCCGCCGCCCTCGAACTCGGGGGCTTCGGCTCGAGAAAGGTCGAACGCGGTAAACGACCCGTCGGGCTGTCGGGC
The DNA here is from genome assembly GCA_041688925.1 of Acidimicrobiales bacterium. GTDB lineage: Bacteria > Actinomycetota > Acidimicrobiia > Acidimicrobiales > UBA10347 > UBA10347. The sequence goes on from JBDNHG010000952.1 coordinate 1,582, forward strand.
ATGCAGCGCCGACGCCCGCTCGAACATGCTCTCGCTATGCGCGTATGCCGTGTCGGTCATGGCCAGTGGACCGGTCAGGTGCTCGGCGAAGTAGGCGCCAAGTGTCTGCCCACTCACACGCTCGACGATCAACCCAGCCCAATCGAGGCCGATTCCGTACTGCCAGTTGGAGCCGGGATCAAAAGCCAGCGGCGTCTCGAGCGCAGCGACCTGTCGAGAGGCCAGGCGCCGTGTATCCGTCGCTTCGTACCAGCGGGCCATGTCGGCATTCCAGACGTCGTACACATATCCCGAGGTGTGCGTCAACAGGTTGCGCAATGTCACGGTGCCCACGGCGGGACGGGTGACGGGCTGTCCATCGTCGTCGAATCCGTCGAGAACCACCGCAGGTTTCGCCAACTCGTCGACATAGTTTCCTGCAGGAGCGTCGAGATCGACTCGGCCTGCTGCAACAAGCTGCATGCCAGCCGCACCGGTGAGCGCCTTGGTCATCGAGAAGATCGCGCCGACCGTGTCGGTCGTCATGGCCACGCCGCTGCCGACGCTGCGTGCACCTGCGGCGCCGTCATAGATCACGCCATCGCGATCGACGATCTGCACCACCACACCGGGAACCGCACCGACGGCGGTGCCCCCCTGCAAAACCGCGTCGAGCGCGTCCTTCATGTTCACTCCCCAGTCATCCTTCGCCAAACCATAATTGTGCACTCCGCTGGGGAGTGCACAGTTGTCGTCAGGATCAGGGTTCGAGGATCAGTTCGAAGCGTTCGCCGTTCCAGCCGTTGAGTTGGTCACGGCCTTCGACGAACACCCGATCGAGGGCCTCAGGAATCTCGACGGTTGCCGAGCGGGTGAACGGTTGCTCACCAGCGTGATCGTGCGTCAAGACCCGGATACCGAGTTCGTTGTCGTCGGCATCGAGGACTCGCCACGCATCGGCATAACGCTCGGGTGAGTCGTACTCACTGCTGAGCGTGACATCGACCTGCCAGCTCGTGCCGTTCGTCGTGGTGGCGACGGCATCGACGACAGTCGGGAAGCGTGTGGTGTCGACCGCAGCCACCGACGATTCGGCCTCGCCAGACTGGGCCTCGGCAGTCGGGATCTCGGCAGTCGAACTCTGCGCTGTTGTGGTCTCGGCAGTCTCAGCGGTTTGCGTTTCGGCGGTCGCAGGCGACCCGGCGCATCCAACGAGCACCAACGCGACCGACAAAGGAAGGACAATTCGGCGCATGTCAAAGACGGTACTGGTTACGGTCGCTTCAATGGCCGCGCCCGCATCGAGTCGATTCACCTCTGACGGCATGAATCAGGGCAACTTCAACCAGTCTGACTGGGCGTTACTTCTCGCCATTTCAATGATCTGGGGATCGTCGTTCCTGTGGATCGCCGTGGGGCTCGATGCCTTCCATCCGGCGGTGATCGCGCTGTTTCGTATGGTGTTCGGAGCACTGGTGCTGGCGTTCGTTCCCTCGGCACGTGTGCCGATGCCGCGTTCCACCTGGCCGGCACTGATGGTGGTGGCCGTCGCCGGCAACGCCGCCCCCGCAATCTTCTTCCCACTCGCACAGCAGCGAGTTGAATCATCGGTCGCCGGCATGCTCAATTCGGCCGGGCCAGTCTTGGTTCTGATGATGTCGGTCGCCATGCTGCGCAAAGCGCCCGAGCGCAATCAGGTCATTGGACTGATCATCGGTCTCTGTGGTGCACTAACTATTGCTGTTGCGAACCTCTCGGGCAGCGACGCCGAACCGCTGGGCTTGCTGTTCGTATTGTGCGCCGTGACGGGGTATTCGATCTCGAACAACTTCCTTCCTCCTCTTGCCCAGGCGTACAGCGGCGCTGCGGTCATGGGCCGGGCGATGGTGATCTCGTCGGTGCTGCTCGCCCCGTGGGGTTTGTGGGGACTCAGCCGATCCGAGTTTCAATGGAAGCCGGCACTTGCGATCGTGATCCTTGGCGTCTTCGGCACCGGCATCGCCCGCTCGATGTTCGCCACCCTCAACGGCCGGGTCGGCGCTCCGCGCAGCTCACTCGTTGGTTATCTGGTGCCAATCGTGGCGATCGTGCTCGGCGTATTGGTCCGCGACGAGTCGGTCGGTGCCGTCGAGATCATCGGCACCGCGCTCATCTTGTGTGGCGCCACGCTGATCAGCCGCGGCAGTCGGTAGCTAGGAGCCGGCAACGTTTGCATGGGTGTGAGCGGCACCTCGTTACCGGCTACAGCACTAGGGTCACCGAATGGGAAGCATCGAAGACCGCCTGATCCAACTCGACCTCGTACTACCCCCCGAGGTCGTTGTACCGCCACACGTCAAATTGCCGTTCGCCTTTGTCACGCTTCGCGGCGAACGCGCCATCGTCTCGGGACATGGACCCCAAAGCCCCGACGGCAAGATGGCCGGGCCATTCGGCATCGTGGGCGACGACGTCAGCGTCGAGCAGGGCTACGAGTCGGCACGGCTGGTCGCCTTGTCGATGTTGGGTTCATTGCAGCGCGAACTCGGCACGCTCGATCGCATCACCGGCTGGGTCAAGGCGCTCGGCATAGTGCGCTGTGGCCCGACCTTCGAGAAACACCCGGCGGTGATCAATGGCTTCAGCGACCTGATCCTCGAGGTCTTCGGTCCCGTGGTCGGGCGTCATTCACGCTCTGCGGTCGGCATGATTTCTCTGCCGTTTGGTATGCCGGTCGAGATCGAAGCCGAAGTAGTCATCGGCGCCTGATAACGCCGCCCGTCAGTATTTGGGCGATGGTCCGTACTGGTTTGGGCCCCGAACGCTGTCGGTGGCCAGCGCCACGATCACGATGATTCCGCCCACGAATGGTATCAGCGCGATGAAGTAGTACCAGCCCGACTTGCCTGTGTCATGCAGTCGCCGCACCAGCGCAGCGATCTGAGGGATCATCGTCGCGAGCGCTACGAGCACATACACGACGATTCCGGCCTCGCCCAGAACGCCAATACTCACACCTGCGACAACCATGATGATCACGATGTTGATCAGATACGCCCACCAGAACTCGGCTCGCCGAGCGCGACCGCTGAAGTTGGCGTAGTTCTCGAACATCACCTTCTTCCAGTACTCGATCGGGCTCAGCGCTGGTTGCGCCGCCGCGTAACCGGTGTACCCGCCTGCGGCCGCCATTGGTGCACCGGGCATGGCTGCTGGTTCTTCGTGATAGTGCTCGGTCCATATTTCGCCATCGAAGTACCGCTGACGCGGTAACCCACTTGGATCGGGGTACCAACCGGGCGCTGCTTGTCCTGCGTTATCACTCATGGCGATGAAGGTACTCGGCCGTGCCACACCGGACCGGTTCTGGTCGGGCAGAGTTCGGTTCGGCAGGGCTCAGAGCTCAGAGCTCAGAGCTCAGAGTTCGGACGGGGCGCCGCTGTCGAGATAGAGCCGGGTGAGCGCTGAGGTGCTGATGATTGCGCTGGCACCTTGCACGATGCTGTTGATGATCAATGCAACGATGAGCTTGCCGGTCGACGGCAGCAGCGCTTCGACCGTGAAGTCACGAATGATCACCGTCTCGCCGCGTACTCGCACAACCTCGGCCAGTTCGTCGGGATCGATGAACTGGCCAAAGTCGCCCAGCCCAACAGCGATGATCTGCCCGGCAACCGCGAGCCCGATCGTCAACAACGCCAGCCTCCCGAGCACACCCCAGAAACGCCCCGACGACACGTCGGCCGATGCCTGAAGCATCGGTGTCCCCGGCGGCGCCACCGCGATCGCGACGAAAAGAAAGGCGAGCTTCACCATCACCCAGACGCCACCGACGAGCAACGCGAGAAGAGCGATCACACCGAGAGCGGGCACGGCAACCGTGAGAAGAGCAACGATCAGCATGACCAGCAACGCCGCCAAGGCCAACGAGAACACAATCGCGAGATAACGCGACAGGCGCCGCAACGCGTGCTGCAACGAGTCCGCAACAGTGGGTGCCGCCTGGAAGTGCGCACGTTGCATGAACCGACTCATCGCCAGCCAACCAAAGCCCTGCCACACAACCGCAAACAACACGACCGCCACGCCGCCGAAAACGGTTCCGGCGCCGACATTTATGAGTCGCTCGTCGACGATCGCAACATCAGCGATCAGCACACGAAGAGCCAACCAGACGCCCAAACCACCGACCAGGCTGGTGCCTAGCGTCAGAGCAGCAGCACCCTGCCAATAGCGCCCGAAAACCGTGAACGTCGAGCTGAGCCACTTGCCGATATCGGGTAGTCGTCCGGGATGGTGAAAGTGGTTCGTCCACATCTCGCCATCGAAATAACGCATGCGTTCGGGCGAATGTGGATCGGGATACCAGCCAGCCGGAGCCTGCTCAGAGCCTTGCGTCACGAGGCAAACATAGCGGTACAGGTGTGGGGCGATGCTCTCGCCGATCGACAGTCAATTGGTTGCCAGGTCTCTACGATGAACGAGCCACCATCGAAGAGACCACGAGCCATGAGCAATCAGATCATCGAAGAAACCGCTCGACGGCGAACCTTCGCAATCATCTCTCACCCCGACGCAGGCAAAACCACGTTGACCGAGAAGTTCCTTCTGTACTCGGGTGTGCTCACGGCGGGTGCCGGTTCGGTGGCCGCGCGTCGAGGCGGCAAGGCAGCCGCGAGCGACTGGCAAGAGATCGAACAACAGCGCGGCATCTCGATCAGCTCGACGGTCATGCGGTTCCCCTATCGAGATTGCCTCCTCAACCTGCTCGACACGCCGGGCCATAAAGACTTCTCTGAAGACACGTTTCGGGTGCTGGCCGCAACCGACGCAGCGATCATGGTGCTCGATGCCGCCAAGGGCATCGAACCTCAAACTCGACGGCTGTTCGAGGTGTGCCGCGAGCGAGACGTCCCGATCGTGACGTTCATCAACAAATGGGATCGACCCGGACGAGACCCTTGGGACCTGCTCGACGAGATCGAATCTGATCTGATTCTCGAACCCACACCGATCACCTGGCCCGTCGGCGAGTCGACGAGCTTTGATGGCGTGATCGATCGCATGCGCAACGAGTATGTGCAGTACACCCGGGTCGCTCATGGCTCGACCATGGCTCCCGAGAAGGTCAGCCCCCTCGACAGCCCAGCGCTGCTCGACAATGAACTCGCTGCGGTGGCCCTTGACGAGGTCGCATTGCTCGACGGCGTCGACCGGGTGTTCGACCGAAAGAAGTTCGAAGCCGGCGACTTGTCACCAGTCTTCTTTGGCTCGGCCCTGACCAACTTCGGTGTTGGTCGCCTCCTCGACGCAGTGGTCGATCTTGTGCCCTCGCCGCCGGCGCGACACGACATCAACGACCATCCTCGCCCCATCGACTCGCCGTTCAGCGGCCATGTTTTCAAGGTGCAGGCGAACACCGACAAGAATCACCGTGACCGCATTGCCTTCTTACGCGTTGCTTCCGGACGTTTCGAACG
>JBDNHG010000953.1:0-8491 GCA_041688925.1 Acidimicrobiales bacterium
GATGCAACGCAAGCGCGAGATCGGCGGTCGACCAATCGAGGTGCCACCAATCGACGAGGCAACGTGTCTGGGTGCGGCACTGTTGGCAGGTGCCGGCGTTGGCATCTTTCCATCGATCGCTGCCGCCGCCGAGCTGATAAGCCGCTAGGGATCAGCCCCGAAGCCGGAACGCTCTGGTCAGGCTCGAATCAGGCGCTGGGCCCAGGCGCTGGCAGGGTCGAACCGGCGAATGTCCAGGAAGTAGTCACGCAGGATCAAAAGGGTCCACCATTCGCCGATGATCTCGAGCGTTCGGTGGCACGTTCGGCGTAGCGCTGACGATTGCGCTACTCGGCACGCCCGCTGGTCTTGCCAATACGCTGAGTGGATTCGACCGCATTTGGTGGCTCATCATCGGTGGTGGCCTGATGACTTCGGTGTTGTCGTTGCCGTTGAGAACACGCAAGGTGGCAGCATCGCCGACTGAGCTGGTGCTCAATCGCTGAACTCAGTCATTGACGGGTATGCCGCCGATTTCGGCAACCAGTTGGGCTACCCGTTCATCGATCGCAGTACGTTGTGCGGGGTTGAGGTCCATCAGCGAGGCAAGGTGATCGGCGAACAGCGCGTAGCCCAGACCAAGGCTCGACGCAGCGACCACTCGTTCGTTCACCTCGCTGGCATCCATTGCTGGGTGTTGCGCATGTAAGGCCGCTCGCCACGAAGTGGTGATCTGGTGCGAGGTAAATGGATTCTCGGGGCTCTCGAGCATCACCCGGGCGAGGGCCTTGGCCAGCTCGGCATCTCGTCGTCCGGCCAGGTCAGGTGGCGGGAAACCCTGGTCGTCTTGTTCCGCTGCGGCGCGCTGCTGGATGTCATCGAAAGCAGCGGTGAGCAGCTGACCCTTGGTGCCAAAGTATGTGTGAATCAGCCCGTGGTTGACACCGGCGCGTCGGGCGATCTCTCGCACCGACATCGATAGCCCCTTTTCGACGATCAGCTCAGTGGTGGCATCGACCAACGCCCGCCTGACCGCGGTCTTGCCCATGGGTTTGTGGGTATTCGCGGCGGCGGTTGTCATCGAAACACTGTAGCGACCTCGGTGTGTGCGCTTTGCAGCGCCACCGCCTGGGCGATGGACACCAGATCGGCCAGGGTGTGGGCACTACGGTGAGCCCACATGGCCACGTTTGATCCTTCCGAAATCGACCCCAGCGATACGTACAAGTTGATGACCGGCTTGGTGGTTCCCCGGCCCATCGGCTGGATCGGAACCACCGGCGCCGGCGACACGCCCAACCTGGCGCCGTATTCGTTCTTTCAATGTGTCGCCACGAACCCGCCGGTGGTCATCTTCTCGTCCGGTAACGTCGCTGGTCACGAGAAAGACAGCCTGACGAACGCTCGATCGACTGGCGAGTTCACCTGGAACGTGGTCGACATGGCAACTGCGGCCGCCATGAATCAGTCGTCAGCCGAATTGCCCAGCGACCAGAGCGAGTTCGACTTCGCCGGTCTCACGCCTCTTGCATCAGATGTAATTGCAGCCCCGCGGGTCGCCGAGGCCAAGGCCAGTTTCGAATGTCGAGTGCAACAGATCGTCGAGCTCGGCGAGGCACCCATGACACACAGCGTCGTCTTCGGACAGGTCGTGCGCGTCCATGTCAACGATGACGTGCTCGATGGCACCCGCGTCGACTTCGACAAACTCGATGCTGTCGGCCGTTTGGCTGGCAACTCCTACAGCACCACCCGCGACCGATTCGACCTCGCTCGACCTGGCTGACCTATCAGCGAAGAGCGACGCCCTTTTGTTTCTGCGCGGCGTTGATGCAAGCGGCGCGGAGTTCGCCGATCTCGTCGTCGGTCATCGTGCGGTCAGGAGCCTGGAAGCGCAGCCGGAATGCCAGGCTGCGAGCACCGTCGGCAACTCCGGTTCCCCGGTATGAGTCGAAAAGTTCGGCGCTGATGAGCTGTTTGCCGCCGCCCTTGCGCAATGCGCCGGCAATGGTTGCCGCGTTGATGCCGTCGGGCACTTCGAATGCAAGGTCGACGTCGCTCGACGGGTACTTGCTGACCGGCGTGTACTTGCGGTTGCCATGCGGGCCATTGAGCACGGACTCGAGGTCGAGCTCGAGCCAGGCGACACGGCCGACGATGTTGAAGGCCTTGCACACGGCAGGGTCGACTTCGCCGACATGACCGCGCACCTTGCCGGCGATGACCACATCGGCGCTGCGAGTCGGATGCATGCCATTGGGCGTTGACGGGCGGAGCTGCACATTTGGCAGCGCAAGTGTGCCGTCGAGCAGGCCGAGGAGCTCGACCGCCAGCGGGGCATCAGACTCGGATGCCGAGACGGCCAGGAATTCACGTTCGTCGGGCAGCACCGAATCTTGAGCGGGAGGCATGAACACATGCCCGACTTCGAAGAAACGAATTGGTCCTGAGCGGTGCGATTGGTTATAGGCGATCGACTTGAGATGGCCAGGCATGAGCGAGGTGCGCAAGATCGACTCTTCTTGCACGAGCGGGTTGGTCAGGATCACGCCGTCTTCGGGCATGCCGGCCTTGGACAGATCGCCCGGGCCGAGAAACGGCATCGGCATGATCTCGTCACACCCAGCACCGACCAAAGCCGAACGCACCGCACGGCGCGCCTTCTGGTAGTCGCTGAGATGACCAATGATCTCGCTGCGGGGAACGGTGCGAGTGATGTTCTCGAACCCGTACATGCGTGCAATTTCTTCGGCTACGTCGGTCTCGGTCTCGGTGTCCCAACGCCAGGTCGGGATCGTGACCATCAGGTTTTTGGCACCGGATGCGCCGTCGACCTGGAAGCCGATGCTCGTCAGATGATCGCTCATCGTCTGACCATCGAGGTCTGTTCCGAGCAGGTGGTTCACCTTGTCGACCCGCACAGCGAGAGGCGTGCGGTCAGGCGTCTCGCCTGACTCGTCGATCGTGCCAGCCACGACGGTGGCGCCCGACTCGGCGATCAGCTGGCAGAAACGATCGGCTGCCCGCAGCATGCTCTCGCCCCAGTCGGCTCCGCGGCGGTAGCGGGTGCCAGCTTCGCTCGGGAGGTTGAGGCGCTTGATCGTGCGCGAAACACTCGGTGGATCCCACCAGGCCATATCGAGCAGCACCGACGTGGTCGCGTCGCCGATCTCGGTGTCGAGCCCACCCATCACACCGGCAAGGCCGATGGCGATGTCGTCGCGGTTGGCGATCACGCCGTCGCCGGGAACGAGGGTGCGCTCGTTGCCGTCGAGGGTGGTGAGTTTCTCGCCGTCTTGAGCGCGGCGCACTCGCAGGTGCCCGTCGGGGACCGTGGCCAAGTCATAGGTGTGATTCGGCTGACCGAGCTCGAGCATCACATAATTACTGATGTCGACCACGCTGTTGATGGGCCGCATGCCCAGAGCGATCAGCCGCTGTTGCATCCAACGTGGTGACGTGCCGATGGTGACACCGTGGATGGTGCGGGCGAGGAAGCGGCCGCACAACGTGGGGTCGAGGATCTCGATGTTGGCTTCGTCGCTGACATTTTGGCCCGATGACGGATAGGTGAAGTCGGGGAAGCTGAACGGCACGCCGAGTTTGGCGGCTAGGTCGCGAGCGACGCCGGCGACCGACATGGCATCGGGGCGGTTGGCGTTGACTTCGAGGTCCCAGAGAACGTCTTCGGTGATGCCAAGTGCCTCGGTGATCGGCGCCCCGAGTTGAGCATCGGTCTCGCCGGTGAGCAGCATGATGCCATCGTGGTCATCGCCAACACCGATTTCGCTGGCCGAGCAGCACATGCCGTTGGACATCTCACCACGCATCTTGCGCTGGGCGATCTCCATGCCGTTTGGCATGACTGTGCCGATCGTGGCAAACGGGATCAGGTCACCGACCGACATGTTGAACGCGCCACAGCAAACCTGCAACGGTTGCCCGTCGCCGGCGTCGACCTGTACGAGTTGGATCTTGTCGGCATCGGGGTGCGGCGAAAGATCGATCACCTTGGCCAACACGATGCCATCGAGGCCCTGACCGGTGATGGTCATCTCTTCGACGGCCAGGCCGAGCGAGCTCAGTATCTCGCCGAGTTCGACCGGATCACCAGCGATGTGAGGCGCGAACTCGCGCAACCAGCTCAGAAGTACTTTCATGGTCGACCTCCTGAACGTTGTTCGGATTCGAATTGTCCAGGCGCCAGGCGCCAGGACAATTCGTGCGTGGCGCAGACAGTCCGCAGAGTCGCCAAAGCGAAGCGACGCGACGATTGCGGGGAATACAGGCGAGCCATCAGAACTGTCTCAGGAATCGGACGTCGTTGTTGACGAGTTCGCGGATGTCGTCGAGTTGGTATCGCATGCTGGCCAGTCGGTCGATGCCGAATCCGAAAGCGAAACCCTGCCAGATCTCGGGATCGATGCCGCAGTTGCGCAGCACGTTGGGGTGCACCATGCCGCAGCCGCCGAGTTCGAGCCAGCTGCCATCGGCCCTGCTGATATCGAATTCGGCCGACGGTTCGGTGAACGGAAAGTAGGACGGGCGCAGTCGGCTCTTGACGTCTTGGCCAAAGAAGGTGCGCACGAACTCATCGATCGTGCCGGCCAAGTCGCCCAGGGTGATTCCCTTGTCGATGACCAGGCCCTCGAGCTGATTGAACGCAGGCAAGTGGGTGGCGTCGGCGGTGTCGGTACGGAATGTGCGACCGGGAGCAATGATGTAGATCGGCGGCTCTTCGTTTTCCATGGTGCGAATCTGCACCGGTGAGGTGTGCGAGCGCAGCATGACTTCTTCGGGTTCGCCGAGGTTGACGAAGATGGTGTCGAAGCTGCCTCGGGCCGGATGCCATTCGGGGATGTTCAACGCCTCGAAGTTGTACCAAGCGGTCTCGACCTCGGGACCTTCGGCCACGGTGTAACCCATGCCGACGAAGACGTCTTCGAGTCGGTCGCGCGCCTGGGTGATCAGATGCAGGTGTCCGGCGCTCGATGTGCGCTGGAATTCGGTCAGGTCAAGGCGTTCGGCTTCGAGGGCGATAACGCGTGCGGCTTGCGAAAGATCGCTGTGCCTGCTGGCGAAGGCCGTTTCGATCAGCTGTCGTGCGGTGTTGATCGCCTGCCCGGCATCTTTGCGCTGTTCCGGCTCGAGTGAGCCCAGGTCTTTCTTTGCGAGCGAGACCGGGGCCTTCTTGCCGACCAGACCCGGACGCAATGCCTTGAGCGCGTCGAGATCACCCGCTTGATCAATCTCTGCGACGGCATCGGCCGCCAGCTGTTCATATGAGCTCATGCGGTTGTTGAGCGTAGTGGTCTCGCGGTCATAGGGCCCCACATTTGGCTGTAACGAATGTGTTCGGCGGCCGTCTGGCGAAGGATGGAGGATGTGACGGGACGATCTTGCAGCCACGCTGCCGCCGAACGAAGCAGGCAACGCCTCCCCGACGGCGGACACGGTGCCCTGGTCTCGACCCGACCCGATCTCGAACCTGGCATGGCTCGGGCCGAGCAGACGTCTACGAGCTCAGCGCTGATTGACCCGAACGCGGAGACGCAGTATCTACAGGAGTGGTTGCGCCAAGGAGGAAGCGGCTGCCTCTTCGCCCAGAACCGTGCCCAGCGCCCCGACGAACCGATCTATGCGTCTGTGGCGATGGACCTGGCTGACTTGCGCAGCATCGAAGCGGTCGATGAATTGCAACGAGCGCTGCTTGCGGCCCTTTCGCGAGACGCTGCGTTGATCCATCTGCGGGCCCCAACAACAGCAGCTGAGTTGGCCTCGGCACTGGTTGCGTTTGGTCGCAGCGAGCACTGGTATCTGGCGGCTGGGTCGCTCAGCGACGACCCTGACCATGTGCTCATCAAGCTGCGATGGCCAGTACCGGGCACATTCGTGAGCAGCGAAGTACTCGGGTTCGCTGATCTCGAGTCGGTACCGCCCACACGACGTGCTCCCACAACGACCCTGATGCTGCGTACTGCGCTCCCGAGCAAACCTCATCCAACGGTCCACCTCGCCCAAATGCCTTACCTGGACCACGAGGATGACCGCATCGACTTCTACTGGCAGGGCACACGCTCAGCCCGCAAAGCGCTAACGCCCGACGCCTTTCACGAAGCAGCGCAAGCGCCCATTACCTATCGCTTGCCCAAGCAGGCTTGGGAAGCGGCGAGAAAGTTTCCCGATCGATGACGCAAGAATTATGACCGATGATGTCGAGCCGCCACACACGTCCTACGTGTTGTGGTATTGCCCACGAAGCGGCAGCAACCTGGCGTGCGACTTGCTGAGGTTCACCGAACGAGCCGGGGACCCCCACGAGCTCTTCAGCCCGATCCGAGTGTTGAATTTTCTGCGCCACTACGAGGTCGATGATCATGGCGAAGCCCAACAGGCGCTATGGAACGCAGGAACGACCGCCGGCGTGTTCGGCATGAAGTCCCAGATGATCAACCCCAATTATGGCTTCGTCCTCGACACGTTGAAGCAGTTTCCAGGCGCCGATGCGCTCGAGGACGACGAGGCAAAACTGTGGTCCAACGCCTTCCCGAACTGTCACCACATCGCGGTGACCCGTCGCAACAAGGTTCGCCAAGCCGTCTCCTGGTTCCGGGCAACAGCGTCTAAGGAATGGACCCGCGAGCCAGGTGCTCCTGGTCCCGTTCGCGATGTTGCAGATCTGTATGACGCCGATGCGATTCATCACTTCATGCTCAATGCCACAATGACCGAAGCAATGATGTCGGAGTTCTTCACCCGAGCAGGTATCACGCCACATGTGGTCATCTACGAGGACATGGTCGCAGACCTGGAGGGCACGATAGAACGGATGCTCGGCTTTCTCGGGATCGACGCGACCGATCTGCCGGTCAGGTCGCCAATCCTCGAGCGCCAGGCCGACGACCTCTCCGAAGAATGGGTGCAGCGCTTTCGCAGCGACCTACAACAAGGTTGGCAGCGACGCTGGTGAGATTTAATCGGTCGCGTCTGTAACGCCACCCATACCGATGCGTCTGGTCAGTGAGTAAATCAAAGGAGACTCACATGTCGGATGACGTATTGAATGCCAAAGAAGCGGTTGAGGCGATCTTGTCGCACCGGGTCGCAAACGAGGAGGGCTTCGCAGCACGCCTCGAGGAAGATCCAAAAGGCACGGTGGCACCCATTATCGCCCAAGTTCTCGAGGACGATGGCGATCTCGACTTCAGTGCAACCAACATCGTGGTGCACGCTCAGGCAGCGAACGAGCTGCCCTTTGTTGTGGCTCCGGAACTAGCCGAAGTCGCTGGCTTTAGGTACGAGAAGTTCAGCCTGGACCGCATGGTCATGAGGCCGATCTTCGGCGGCGGCATCATGGGCGGCGGCATGGCTGCCATGACGTCTATGGGCGGCGAGGACGATTCAAAGTGCGAGCCCACATCCACCCACTGCCCTCCCGACCCAGTCAAGTTCGGCTGAAACGGAGTAGTGCCATGTCAGTGGGCCAAGAACTCAGCTATGACATAGTTCTGTCAGCTGAGAACAACGACTTCATGGCATGGCAGTGCCTCGTGTTTCATCACTCGTGCATCACCCATGTCGGCAAGGCGCCGATCGTGGTGGTGCACGGCGATGAGCCCGAGCTGGTCGATGGTTTCGCCTGGCTCGAACAAGCCGGCGGCAGCGTCCAACGGGCGCCAAACTTTCGGCATTACGGCGACATCATGTATGCGCCATGGAATCAGCTCAAGACCGTCGAGCTAGCAGTGAGTGACGAACCCTGGTTGGTGTTTGCCGACACCGACATGGTGTTTCTCGATCAAGTAGATTTCACGCCGCAGTTGGCTGCGCTTGGCCCCCGCAGCGTCGGCTTGGATCGCGTGCCTTTCCTCGTGGTGAACGATACGAACCGCACGATTGTCGCCGACGGATGCCAACACGCTGGTGTTGCACTCGATGCGATCGAAGACCGTCCGGTAACCGGAGCTACGCCATACCTGATTGCCAATAGCGCCCGTGGCGAGCTGTGTGCTGCGTGGGAATTGTCGACCAAGCGCTATCTCGAGAAGTCCTTTGCCTTTCACAACGGGTACGACCCCGGTGTATGGATCTCTTCGATGTGGGGACTCGCCCTGGCGGTGCACGCACTCGACTGGGATTTCGTGCTGTCCGAGCAGTGCGTGCACACGCTCCAAGACCCCGAAGTGAACCCGGCCGAACGCCCCATCCTTCACTACAGCTATGGCATCGATCATTTCAACAAGCGTCGCTTCAACCGGCGCGATCGCTACGACGAATTGTGGACGGTCGTCGGCAAGCCAGGACACACGAGCGGTGCCGTGTGCGACGCGATCCGTGCGGCCGGTGCTCACTTCGGCCTCGCCGCATGAACTGCTCCGCAGCCTCGACCTTGCGCGATTTCATCATGGTCATCGACGACGCCCTACCGACCGAGTTCTCCAAGCGTGTGCTTGGCGAATACGAAAACTGTTCATTGTGGAATCCGGGTGATGTTGAGACTGGCCGCTCCGGC
>JBDNHG010000954.1:0-2440 GCA_041688925.1 Acidimicrobiales bacterium
CATGCCGTTTTGTCAAGCTCGACTCGTTCGACGACGTCCAGGTCGTGATCGACATAGCGAACCCCGCCGCAACCGCCACCGAACTCGCTGTCGATTTCGCGCTTCGCGGCCCTGACGGCATCAGATTCGGCGACGGAGTCGCCTTTACCGACTCGGCCGAACCAGGTGCACGGGTCGTGGAAGACGCCGACACCTTCACCGAACTTCCGTCATGGGTCGACCAAGCCTCATTCAGCTGCGAAATCCTGGCCATCGAAGAATTCTGACGCCGCCGGCGAGCTCGGTGAGAGAGTGACTTCGCCAGAAGTTCAACAAGCACGAACGCGCGCCCCAGACAGGATTCGAACCTGTGACGACACATAAAGGACAGGAGGAGACCCGTGTTGGCGCGACGCTGCGAACGTGAACTCCGAATTTCAGAGGAGGTGTTTTGCGCCCATCCAGATGGCCATGGCGACCATCGCGACGTTCTCAGTGAACGAGACGAACCCGAGTGGGACGTTGCTGCTGCCGCCCACGCACGCGCACTTGAGTTCGCGCTTGTCGATGTAGACGGCCTTGACGACGGATGCTGCACCGATCGAACCGATGAAGAGCGCGACCGGAACCGAGATCCAGTTGAGTACTGCTGCAATCATCAGCAGGCCGGCGCCGGTCTCGGCCCACGGGTAGATGTAGCTGTATGGGACCCATCTGCGCGCAAGCAGGTCATAGTTCAAGAACATGGTCGAGAAGCTTTCGACGTCGCGAACCTTCAGGTAGCCGAGCCCGCACATTGAGAAAGCAACGAACCACTCGAATGTGCGCACGCTGACCCAAGTGTCCTCGGCGATATACGCAGCTCCGGCAGCCATGAGAAACATGATCGCGAACAACGTCAAGACCGGCCAGTAGCTCGTTCCGCCTTGGTCCTTGCGCCGCTTGCCGACGAACTCGCGGACGTCGTCGAGTGTGCCGACGAGGTCACCGTCGACGAATGTCTGAGGGGTGGTTTCGACGTCCCACTTCTCCCGGAACGCCGTGGTCTCGGCGTCGGTCTGGAGGTGGACGTCCTCGACGTCGAATCCCTGTCGTTCGAGTAGGTCCAGTGTCTTGACGCCATAGGGACACACGTGGTCTGGCATGACCATCCGGTAGATCGTTGCCTGCTTCGTTCCAGTGTTCGACAGATCGGTCTTGGTACGCATTGATCAGTCCTCGCTTCGTCGTCGGGTACGTGTGGAGAGGAGGTTCCCACTATTGCAGCTCCCGAAATCTACAGCCTGTAGTAGTCCGACGAGGCTCCGAGCATGGTCCAACATGGAGCGCAATCTCTGCACGGGGGGCAACCCGCTGGGACTACCAGCGGACAGCAAGAAAGCCGCAACTTAGTACCACTTACCCTTTGCGAAACCGCCAAAGGCCATTAGCCCGACGAGTGCAACGATGATGCCCAGGAAGGTGGACCCCACGAGTGCGATGATGACCCCGGCGATGACGAGGAGGCCGCCCACCCCGATTCCGGCGATGTTGAAGTTGTCGTTCGTAGCCATGATGTTCTTTCTGTGATGTGCGTTCGGTTGGCCGGGTCGAAGGAGGTTGGTCCCCGTGATCAGGCGGCGCGTAGTGCCGTGATGAGCTGCGTCTTGCTCATTGCAGAACGGCCGTCGATGTCGAGCTCTTGAGCCCGCTCGTACAGCTCGTCTTTTGTCCATGTCTCATACGCGCCAGTCGGCGAGTCGCTGACGGCCTCATTGGCATCGTCGAGCAGCGAGATGGTTTCGTCTTCGAGCGTGTCGATGGTGGCGGCGGCTTGGGCCTTGGCCTGGCCAACGACTTCGTTCGCACCGCTCTTCGCTGTCGAGCTGACGCGGTCAGCCGCTGATTCTGCCTGGCCACGGAGGGTAGACACGCCTGTGGTGGCTCGTTTCGTGACGGCTTGGGTCGCAAAGCACACCGCCTTTGTGGCGCTGACTGCGGCGTTGACGCCTGCGGCGGCGATACGACGGTTGAGTTTGAAGACTCGGCGGGTCACTGGGGGAAGGGTTGCTTCGAATCGATCAAGTGCGGGGGTGAATGTTTCGTTCATGTCTATGAGTTGCCCGCTTGGGGTGAATGCTAAACCTGTGTATGACTCAGCACGAGCCGGACGCACTGAAGGCGTAGCCAGCGAATAGTCCTTGCTCGAATGCGCCGGGGAACTGGTAGCGGCTCCGTGTCCTCGACCGCTGCACCGGATGCCGCTGCCTTGGACGCTTCGACGACCTGCTGAGTGGGGCGCTGCCCGAACTCGACGCTGCAAGCCAGCTAGTCCTGGCGCGCCGCCTCGTAGCCGAGGGCCTGCTCATTATCCACACGCCGGACTGACCGCTGAACCGCAGGCACCGACCAGCCACGTAACCTGTTGGTCGCTATTCAAGGAAATCATCCGCGAACTTGTCACGTCTCTTCATCAAGAAAC
>JBDNHG010000955.1:0-3302 GCA_041688925.1 Acidimicrobiales bacterium
CCATGCCCTGGGCGTGGCCCGCGGACGCACCGACGAGATTCTGGTGATGTACGGCGGTCGGGTGATGGAGATTGCTCCGTCCGAAGAACTGTTCCGCGAGATGAGACATCCCTACACCGAAGCGCTGTTCTCGGCTATTCCTCGGGTTGACCAGCCAAAACACACTCGGTTGACACCGATCTCGGGTGCGCCACCCGACCCGGTCGAGCCACCTAGCGGGTGTCGATTCAGCCCCCGATGCGTGTATGCCCAAGACGATTGCACCACCAACCTGCCCCAAGCCGATGGACCCGGCGAACACAAGTACGCGTGCTTCTATCCCGTAGGCACCGACGCCTCGCGGGCGGCACAAGCCACGAACGCCGAGCGCGGTCACACCGCAACGGGCCTCAAGATCCAGACTGCGGCGACTGTCTGATGGAGATTCGTCTGATGGAGATCGGCTGATGGCAGGTACGGGCAAGGCGCATTTGCGTGACACCGCCGACGTGTTGTTGCGGGTCGAAGACCTGGTGGTTGAATTCCCCGTCGACCGCCATTCGGTCGTGCATGCGGTATCCGGTATCAGTTTCGACGTCGTCCAAGGCGAGACGTTGGGTCTCGTCGGCGAGTCGGGCTGCGGCAAGTCAACAACGGCAAAGGCGATCATCCAGATACCTCGGCCGACCTCGGGCATTGTCGATTTCAAAGGCACCGATCTGAGCATGCTCGACGATGCCGAGTTGCGGGCTAGACGGTCAGAGATCCAGATGATCTTTCAGGACCCCATCGCATCGCTCAATCCTCGACGCACGGTTCGCCGCATTGTCAGCGAAGGGCTCGTGGTTTCGAACACGACGGTGTCACTGCCGGGTTGGACACTTTTCGGCCTCGGCGTGGTGGTCTTCATCGTTGCCCTTTTCGTCTCGGCGTGGCTGATCCCCGTGGCGCTTGCGGTCTTCGGTGCTGGCGCTTTCATCATCTTACGTGGTGTCTTCCGGCCCAAGATTGGTGGCTTCAGCGACGCCCGCGTCGACGAGATCATCAGGGCCGTGGGCCTCGATCCGGTCGAAGCGGCCAAACGGCGGCCCCACGAGTACTCAGGCGGGCAGTGTCAGCGAGTTTCGGTGGCCCGCACGCTGGTGCTCGATCCCGAAATCGTCATCTGCGACGAACCCGTCTCGGCGCTCGATGTGTCGGTGCAGGCGCAGATTCTCAACATGCTCGAAGACATGAAAGAGCGCTACGGCATCACGCTCGTCTTCATCAGCCATGATCTCTCGGTCGTCCGTAACGTCAGCGATCGGCTCGCGGTCATGTACCTCGGCAAGATGTGCGAGATCGGCGACGGCGACCTGATCTACGCCAAGCCGGCGCACCCGTACACGCAGGTGTTGCTTGCGGCGTTGCCTGACCCGACCAATCCCCATGCCGGCGTGGTCGATGCGATCGACGGAGAACTTCCTTCACCAATCAACCCGCCGAGCGGTTGCCGGTTCCGCACCCGTTGCCCTCGGGCCCAAGCAATTTGCTCAGAGCAAGAACCGCAGATCGCCCAGGTAGGCGACGGCGACCAATGGGTCGCCTGCCACTTCCCGCTGATCGACTAGATCAACCAGCGAGTTGGTAGAGGCTGCGGGGTTTCGGCTTGGCATCGCTGCAGGTGACTGCGCCGGTCTCGTGTAACGCAACGAGGTGGCTCATCACGCTAGCGCCGGCGGCGTTGTAGAGCTGTGGCGGCACGTGGGTGTACATGCGCAACACCATCTCCTTGATGGTGTCGATGCCATCGCCGAGACAGGCAAGGATCTGGTCGGTACGACCCTCACGGTGGGCCAACAACGCAGGCACCAGAGTGCCGGGGTCGGTGATTGGTGCGCCGTGGGTCGGATAGAACGTGCTCTCGGGCCGGGGGAGAAGCAAGCGCAAGCTGTCGAGATACTGGTTGAGGCTGCCGTCGGGTGGAGGAATGATGGTCGTGGACCAGCCCATGACATGATCGCCACTGAATACCGAGGCCTCTTCGCGAAGCGCAAAACACAGATGGTTCGAGATGTGGCCGGGTGTGTGCAACGCCTCGAATGTGAAGCCATCGCCCTCGACGAGTCCGCCATGGGCCAATGCAACATCGGGCACAAAGTCCCAGTCGTGCGCATGTTCGGCCTTGTAACCGTCGGCGGCGTCGTCGCTTGCCTTCTCCTCGTCCTCCTCGATCGGATCGAATCCGAAACCCGCTTCGTCATCGGGCTTCTTGTCATCGGTGCTGCTTGGACGTTTGAGCGGGTGAGGGCCGAATGCATAGGTGGGTGCTTCGATGTGGTGCTGCAGCAGCCCAGCGGCAGGTGAATGGTCGCCGTGGGTGTGGGTGATCAGCAGATGGGTGACGGTGCGTCCGTCGAGCGCTGCAAGCAGCGCGTCGACGTGGTCGTCGTCGGGCGGGCCAGGGTCGATGACGGCAACGTTCTCGTCGCCGACGATGTAGGTGCCGGTTCCGGTGAAGGTGAACTTGCTGGGGTTCTTGCACGTGACCCGCTGCACCAGCGGCGACACCTGGTCGATCTCCCCGTAGGTGACCTCGTGGTCGAGATTGAACTGTGGTCCTGCGGCCATGGCCTGAGACTAGTGGGGTCCACGGCCGCATTTCCTATTGTGATGGCTTGTGCGTGGGGGCAGATGATTGTGACCACTAACCTATGAGCGTGCGTGCAGGAGCCTGGTTGCTTTACGATGAGTGAGCCGCAACCCGCAGTACTGTTTCTGTGCACGGGCAACGCCGCGCGTTCGGTCATGGCTGCTGCCGTGATGCGCCGCCTAACGAACGACATTCGGGTGACGTCGGCCGGTACCCACTCGATTCCCGGTCTGCCAATGAGCGCTCGTACCCGCACAGCGCTTGCGGCACACGATGTGGTCGACCGTGACCATTTGAGCGCCCAGCTCGACCAGGGCATGGTCGACGAGGCTGCGGTCATCGCAATCTTTGAGCCAATGCATCTCAGCTATATGCGCAAGAAGCACCCGGCGTCGCTGGCCAAGGTTGCATCGCTGCCACGACTCGCCCGCGATCTAGCTGACGGCGGCATGCAATCGCTGACAGATCGGTTGCTGACACTCGAGCTCGATGGCCACGACTTCGAGCCATGGGAAGAGGTCATCGATCCTGCTGGCGGTGATCTCGAGGTGTTCGAGGCCGCCGCAGCCGAGATCGACGCACTTATACGGTCGTTCTGCCCCAAAGTTGGGGTGCGTATCAATGCCGGCACCTGACCTGAGTGGCGATATTCGCCGCAGGATTTCGCTCGACCCACCACGGTTTCGGGGTC
>JBDNHG010000956.1:0-3333 GCA_041688925.1 Acidimicrobiales bacterium
CACGGGCGCAATCGGCCGGGTCGACGATGCGTTCTACGAATCGGTGACAGGCGTAAGCACGAGCGCACTCACTATCTTCGAGGATCCAGCGGTTCTCAGCGACGGTGTGTTGGTCTGGAGGGCAGCTACGCAGTGGATTGGTGGCATCGGAGCGCTTGCACTTGCCGTAGGGCTGCTTCCATTCCTAGGCGGATCCCGAGAATTGGCGGGCGGACCCCAGCAACGAGCACGAACCAGTTCGGCGTTGGCGACCCGCCCCGTGCCGGCGATCAAGCGTGTTGGCGCGATCTATTGTGTTGTGACTGCCGCAGTGGCCTTGGCGTTGGTCGTTGCAGGCATGGGCCCGCTCGATGCCGTTGCCCATTCGTTCTCGACGGTCTCCACAGGTGGGTTTTCGACACACGCCGAGTCGATCGGCTATTTCGATTCGATCGCCATCGAGTTGGTATTGATCGTGGCCATGCTCGGGGCGGGCTCCTCGGTGGCGTTCGCCTGGATGTTGTGGCGCCGGGACATACGCGAAACCCGCCGGGCGTTCGAGTTGCAGGTGTACCTCATCGTGGCTGCGTTGGCGACGGTGTGGATTTGGTGGCTACGCCGAGGCAGCGACCTCGGCGTCTCACGCGGGTTCCGTGAGGCCTTGTTCACCGTGGCCTCGGTTATGACAACGACGGGCCACCGCGTCTCGGACTGGGGCAGCTGGCACCCCGGAGCTGCCACATTACTGCTGGTCTTGCTCGTCGTCGGCGGCACCGCAGGTTCGGTGGCCGGCGGCCTTCGGTGGATCCGAGTGATCGGGTTGGCCCAGTTCATTTGGCGAGAGCTACAGCGCCAGTTGCACCCTCGCTCGATCCGAACGGTCAAGGTCGGCCGGTCGAACATCAGCGAGGCATCGGTCGACCGGATGCACGCCCAGATTGTGTATGTCATGACGTTGGGTGCGGTTGCCTCGTTGGTGCTCGCGTTGTTCGGCGAAGGAATCACCGAAGCAATCACGCTGACTATCAGCGCTATCGGCACGACAGGACCGGGCTTCGACGATGACGGCGGCATTGTTTCCGCGGCAGCGCTGACGCGTTCTGAGCGGGTTGTACTCATGCCGGTAATGCTCACTGGGCGGGTCTTCTTGTACCCCGCGTTTGTTGCAGTCGGTGCTGGTGCCACCGCGATGGCGCGATCGGCACGATTGCTGGGTCGGTCCTGATGCCATTCAAGCTTCTGATGGAGCGCGCCGATGACCGCGACCGCTTTACCCGCAATCGGCGGGGCCGCCACGACTTCGTCGTCGCTCCAACATTGCATGTCGTGGGCCTGTCGGTCATGTTCCTCTCGCCCGGATTGTTGTTCGCGTTGTTGATCGAGTGGGGTTCGCGGACCTCGCATGACGAAGGCGCGCTCATATTGGCGTTGGTCGTCGCCCTCGTCGGCGGTGGGGCGTTGTGGTACCCGACCTCGGTCGGCCAAGGCTTGTCGACTCGCAGTGTGTTTTCGTCGGTTGCGTTCAGCTGGGTTGCCTGCTCACTCGTTGGAGCACTGCCCTACGCCGCGGGTTCGATGTTTGGATGGGCCCGGTTCGACGATGCGATCTTCGAGGCCGTCAGTGGGTTCAGTGCTACCGGGTCGACGGTGCTCAACGACATCGAACGCAACGGTGCCGGCGTGCTCATGTGGCGACAAGCCACGCAATTCTACGGCGGCATGGGCATGGTGGTGCTCGCCGTGACCGTGCTGCCGGTGCTCGGTGTTGGCGGATTATCACTGATGTCGGCCGAGGCTCCTGGCTTGTCCACCGACCGTTTGGCCCCGCGGGTCAGCGAGACCGCTCGATCATTGTGGAAGATCTATGTCGGCATCACGGTCGGCGTGACCCTGCTGCTGTGGCTCGCTCCCGGGCCGACCCTGTACGACGCGATTGCCCATGCATTCGCAACAACGGCGACGGGCGGATTCTCGACATACAACCGGTCGGTCGGGCATTTCGACTCGTGGCTGGTCGAAACGATCATCGTGTTCGGCCTTTTTGCGTGCGGGCTCAACTTCACGTGGCATTACCGAGCGCTCCAGGGCGACTGGTCGAGCTATCGCAAGTCGCCCGATGCTCGCATGTATTTCTATGTCACTGCGGCCGCGATCGCCTTCGCCACCTTGCTCAACTGGGTGCAAGACGTCCGTGATACCCAAGGCCAAGTCATCGATACCGGGTTCACTGGAGCGCTGCGTGACTCGACGTTCAACGTCGTCACACTCGCATCCAGCGGCGGCTTCGGCAATGCCCGCGGGCCCGACAGCCTCGGCAACTTCGTGTTGTGGAGCCCACCGCTGCAACTGGTGCTGTTGTTGTTGATGGTTGTCGGCGGAAGCGCCGGATCAACGGCAGGCGGCATCAAGATCTTTCGCGCCCAGGTCGCTTTCAGCTACGCAGTGCGCAGCGTGAAGAAGCTGCGCCACCCCTCAAGTGTTGTGCCCGTGCGCCTGGGTCAGGCGGCCGTGCCGTCAGACAGCGTCCATCGCATTATCGGCTTTCTTACAACGTTTCTCGCGATCACCTTGTTCGGCACCTTGCTGGTGACCGCCACCGGAGCACCATTCAAGGAATCGATCAGCGCAGCGATCTCTGCAATGTCGAATATGGGCCCGGCATTGGGCGGCGCAGGCCCGACGTCGAACTTCTTGTTCTTCGAGTCACGGCTGGCGCGCATGGTGCTCGCGGTATTGATGCTCGTTGGCCGGCTCGAAATCTTCGCGGTGCTGCTGATGTTCTCAGCGCCCACCGCGTCGTTCCGCAAAATGTGGTCGCGCCGTTAGGCAGTGCTGCTGCCTCGCGCTGTCAGGCAGCGCTGTGACATAGCGCCGTCACATCGAGTAGGTCGCCGAACGGCTGGCGTTAGCCGAGGGCGGCGGTGAGTGCGGCCTTGAACATCGCTGGATCTGTCGATCCGGTCATCTCGCGGATCGAGTGCATCGCAAGCTGCGGGGCCCCGACATCGACGGTGTCGAGCCCGGTGCGTGCCGCAGTAATGGGGCCGACAGTCGAGCCACATGTCATGTCGGTGCGACTCACAAAGACCTGGTGCGGAACATCGGCCTGGTCACATGCTTGTACAAATAGCGCCTGGCCCAGGGGTGTGGTGGCATAACGCTCGTTGGCGTTGATCTTGATCACGGGACCGCCGTTCATGGCGATCTGATGGTCGGGATCATGGCGGTCGGCATAGTTCGGGTGGGTTGCATGGGCACAGTCGGCCGAGATGCACAGCGAGTTCTCGTTGGCCTCGGTGACGAGTTCGTCGAGCACATTTGCGAGCAACACAGAGTCGGCCCCTGTTGCGCTGG
>JBDNHG010000957.1:0-6803 GCA_041688925.1 Acidimicrobiales bacterium
ATGCGAGGACATGCTCGCGGCATCAGCTCTGACCTGCACGCGCGGATTGACGCCGCCATCGATCGATCGCCGTTCGCACTTGCGATCGTCGCGTTCGTGGCTGTCGCTCGCGAAGGATTCGAGACCGTGTTGTTCTTGCTCGGTGCCGAGACCGCGAGCGCTTCAGGTAGCGCCGTGGTGGTCGGTGGCATCATCGGCCTCGGGATCTCCGCAGCCCTCGGCTACCTCTTCTACCTCGGAAGCCACCGCATCGATCTGAAGAAGTTCTTCAACTGGACCGGGCTGCTGCTGATCTTGTTTGCGGCCGGGCTCTTCGCCAAGGGCGTGCACGAATTCCGTGAGTACTTCGAATTCGAATCTGGCTGGTATAGCAACACCATGTGGAACATCACGAGTGGGCCGCTCGCCAGTGGCTGGGTACACGACTTCATGAAGGGCCTCTTTGGCTGGAGCCCCGATCCCGAACGCGTGCGATTCGTTGCCTACTTCGCCTTCTTGGTACCGACGCTGTGGTTCTACTTCCGAGGAGCCACCAAGGCGCCGAAGCTCGCCACGAAACCTGAGCTTCCACTGGCAGAGACACCACTGCCACACGCCACACCGGCGTAGAACAGCGGCGCGAAACTACGGTCGCAACACCGGTCACTATGTGATGACCGGTGTTGCGACTGCGGTCAGCTCATCTCGCTGACCATGTCGGCGAGTTCGTCGAGATGGCGCAGTGTGGCATCAGCGTCGTGAAGATTCATGGTCTTGGGCGTGACCACCAACCGCTCGGCGCCCAACTCGGCGTACCGCTCGACGCGGTCGCGTCGGTTGCCTACCGAGAAGATCGAGATCGGGATGTCTTCGGCAGCGCGTCCGGCTTCGGTGGCCTTGGTGCGGAAAAGGTCAATAGCTCCGGCGGGATCTGGTTTTCCGGTGGTGTTGAGCATCGAGCCATCGATCGGGCACCATTCATCGGCGTAACGGGCGGCGTGTTCGATACCGACCGGCCCGGCGTTTCCGAGAGCGACAGGCACCGTGCCACGGGCTGGTTTCGGGTAGACCCATGAGCTTGCGAAGTTGTCCCAGCGGCCTTCGAACGATGCTTCCTCGTCTTGCCATGCACTGCGCAGCGCAGCAACCCGCTCTTCCATCGCGCTGTAGCGCATACGAAACGGCACGTCGGGGCGAACGTTGGCCAGTTCTTCCTTGTTCCAGCCCACACCGATTCCCAATCGAAGCCGACCGCCAGACAGCGCATCGAGTGTGGCGGTCGTGCACGCCAGATCGAGCAGGTCGTGTTCGAGAAGCAGGCAAATGCCGGTGCACAGTTCCAGCGTCGTTGTGGCCTGAGCGGCCATCGCCAGGCTGACGAATGGATCCATCATCCGGTAGTAACCCTCAGGAAGATCGCCACCCACCGGGTACGGCGACTCTCTCGACACCGGGATGTGACTGTGCTCGGGCATCCACACCGAATCGAAGCCACGCGCCTCGAGTTCAGCTGCCAGCACATCGGGTCGAATGCCCTCGATAGTGTTCAACGCCAGGTAGCCAAAGCGCATGCTCTGCCTCTTTCTTTCAGTTCGTTTCGTCGAGACCGACATTACTGTCTCGACCCCCATCGCCAGAAAGCCTGACATCCAACGAAGGCGCGAACTACCGGCGCGATGACCGCCTCGCCGCCATGGAATCATCGCGACGAGATCAGGTTCAGCAGTGTTCAGGTCGCCGAGGTCGAAGTCGTCGATGTGATCGGGCTTGCCAGCGCCGACAGATGCTCAAGATGACAACCCAACCGTTGGCGCAGCGCCGCCAGGGTCCGCGGAACACTCTTGTCGGTCACGTCGATCAATACTGAGGCGCCCGCGGCGGTGACTTCGAGTTCAGACCAGGTAAAGCCCGCATCCTCGAGTACGAACTCGAGCAATGGTGCTGCGTCGGGTCCGACCTTGATGAGCAGCTGAACCGACGCCCCCGAGCGCCGGCGAGACAACAACGACTCGATCATGATGTGGTCAGAACCGCGGACAGGGCGACGACACGCCCTTGTGACGAGCGGTTGTAGTCGGTCATGTCATACCTCTTGGTGTCGTCGTTTGGGCGTTGCAGACTCGGCAACGCCAGACGACGTCTCGACGTGATGGTGGTCTGTTCGTTCGACATGGCGTCGAGCGTGGGCGATCGCTGCGTCGAGATTGGTGAAGAGATGTTTCTCGTGGGCAAGCCTGTCGATGGCGCCGACCTCGCGAAGAATTCGTAAGTGCTCGGGACGAGGGCCTTTCAACAACACTGTGATGCCGCGACGTTCGAGATCTTCAATGATTTCTCCCAACGCTTGTGCGCCGGTTACGTCGAGCATTTGTAAGGCGGGGAGGCGCAGGATCACCACTCGCACGTCATCAACCGATGCCAGCTCACCCATGAACCGTTGCACGGCACCGAAGAACAGCGCACCGTCGAGTCGGTACGACACGATGTGATCTGCCCGAAGCGACGATGCCGTTTCGTCGTCGAGCAACGGCAGGGGCACGGCAGTGGGCGTCGAAGTACGCGCCAGCTCGCGGAGCGCCATCAGGGCGGCCGCTGCCATGCCGACCTCGACGGCGAGGATCAGGTCGAATCCGACGGTCACAATCGCGGTCACTGCGAGGATCAGGGTGTCAGATCGGGCGGCACGCACGATCGAACGAATGTTGTGCACCTCGACCATGCGCGCTGCGGTCACCATCAACACCCCGGCCAACGCCGCGAGCGGGATCTCGGCCACCAGGCCCGACCCCGCGAACACCACCGCCGCCAGCACGAACGCATGCACAATCGCTGCGACTCGGGTTCGGGCGCCGGCTTTGACATTCACCGCGGTGCGGGCGATCGCCCCTGTCGCCGGCATTCCCCCAAAGAGGGGCGACACAATATTTGCGAGGCCCTGACCTATCAGCTCGCGGTTCGGGTCATGTCGCCCAACCCCGGCCATTCCGTCTGCAACTTTGGCCGACAGCAGGCTCTCGAGCGCCCCCAACGCCGCCACGGCTATCACGGCACCGAAGAGATCGGACGCCAAGCCCGCATCGAGTGGCGGTAGTGCCGGCGAAGGAAACGACGATGGCAACTGGCCAATGACTGCGACCCCGGTATCTGCGAACTGAGCAACGATGGTTGCTGCAATGACCGCCAGCAGCGACGAGGGCAATCCGCGGTGGACGCGAGGCGCAATCACCATGACCGCCGCCACCAGTGCGACGAGCAGCATGGCGAACCACAACCCACCGCCACCGGCCGCGTCTTGGACCGCGCGGAACGCCACCGCTGCGGTGTTCTCGCCTTCTGGCTTGGGCACTCCGAGCGCTGCCGGAACCTGTTGAAGAAAGATGATCACGGCGATGCCAAGCGTGAATCCTTCGATGACGGGCCACGGGATATAGGCCAGATAGCGCCCGAAGCCAGCCAACCCTGCGGCCACGATCACGATGCCCGCCAGCATCCCGACCATGAAAACTGCCTCGACGCCGTGGCGGGCGATTATCGGAACGAGAACGACGGTCATAGCGCCGGTTGGCCCCGACACTTGTACGTTCGAGCCGCCAAAGACCGCAGCGACCAGACCAGCCACGATTGCTGTGACGAGGCCGGCGTCAGCGCCCAGGCCAGACGTGATTCCGAAAGCCAAGGCCAGTGGCAGCGCCACCACGCCGACGGTCAAACCAGCAACCAGATCCTGACGCCAGGTGCGCGAGAAACCGGCGTAGTCGGCACGCTGTGGCAAGAGTGCTCGTAGCCGCAACAGCACCGACGCTGCCGATCGCCCGGACTGGCCCGGCTGCGGAACGACCAATCGGGTCTGCTCGTCCGACTTGCTCATCGTCCTGCACCCTCGGCCTGAAGGCCCTGAAGCAGATCACGGGTCTCTTCCAACCCAGAGATCAACAGTTGACGGGCTACCGCAAGTAACTCGACCACCAGCGGATCCTTGACTGAGTAGTACACGGTTGTCGCCGCGCGCCGCGACACCACCAATCCCGCTCGGCGAAGAATGGCCAACTGCTGCGACAGATGCGGACTCTCGACCCCAACAACCGCGGCCAAGTCCCCCACCGAGTACTCGTCGCCCTCAGCCAGGACCTCTAACGCCCGCACCCGCACGGGGTGTCCCAGCGCTTTGAACAGCTGCGCCTTTACCTCAAATACCGGTGCTCCCAGGCGCTCAGACATCATCGGGGATTGCTATCTGCGTATTTCATGATATTACAATAAACGAACACTGTTACAGAGTAGCAACAGGATCGGTCGCCACGGTCCATCGATGCGACAATGGCTCAGTGAAAAGAATTGGCGTTACTCGATGCCTCCTCGCCGCGGTCTTATTCGGTGCGTCAGCACCCGCAGCATCACGGCTGGCCGGTGAAATTCCGGCACTGGTCCTTGCCGGCCTGCTCTACCTGGGGGCCGGGATGGCGGTACTGCCCGCCGTCCTACGGCGCCCGCCGACGCGTGGGGCACTTCAACGCGACTGGCGACCCGTCTCGATCGCCGTCATCGCAGGCGGAGCAATAGGACCAGCGCTGCTCGTCGCTGGGTTGGCGCGGACGTCTGCGGCGACAGCATCGATCCTGTTGAACCTCGAGCTCGCAGCAACGGTGCTGTTAGCAGCGACCCTATTCAGAGAACACTTGGGGGTCCGTGTGCTCGTGGGGGCGACGCTCGTCACCGGCGCCGGCATAATACTGGTTTGGGCGCCCGGCGCTGACGTCAGCGTCGGGGCACTCCTGATCGCAGGGGCATGCATTGCTTGGGGCGTCGATAACAGCGTCACCGCGAAAATCGATCAACTCGCACCTGAACACGTCGTCCTTTTGAAAGGAATGAGCGCTGGGGCCGCGAACCTGTTGTTGGGACTCGCGTTCACCAATGCAGCCGCGGCAATCTCGGTGACTGACGTGATTATGGCACTGGTGATCGGTGCGGCTGGCTACGGCGCATCGATTGTCCTTTGGGTCAAAGGAGCGCGAGACCTTGGCGCCGCGCGCGGCCAAGTGATCTTTGCAACCGCACCGTTCATTGGCGTCGCAGTCGCCTGGGTGGTACTCGGTGAGTCGGTTGCGTTCGTCCAGCTGATCGCCGTCGGCGTCGCCGCAGCAGGCGTCGCCATATCGATCGAAGCTGGCCACGAGCATGAGCACGAACACGAGACTGTCGAGCACGACCACGAACACAGACATGACGACAGCCACCACGATCACGAACATGAGGAAGCCGGCGAGGCTCGACACATGCACCGGCACAGCCATGAACCGTTGGTTCACGCTCATTCACACGTGCCCGACCTCCACCACCGCCACGACCACAGCGACTGAGCCAACAGATCTGGCCCACCTTGGCCGCTGCGCTTCTACGCTCGTCAGTCGATGTGCACCGGCGGTTCGGTCTCGCTCAGGTTGTCCCATACGAACTGGTCGGGCAGCGCCATGACCTTGCCGTGCCGTTTGGGATCGCGCTCTGCCCGCACGTTTCCGGCTAGAGGCTCGGCGGGCTGAGCGACTGGCGTTTCGGGTCGCTGGTATGGGGCTGGTTGCTTCAGTGCCTCGAGTTCGGCGGCAGTGATGCCACAGAGTCCAGTGACCTCGGGATCGATCCACGCCCGTTCGTCGATGTTGGCGCCACATGCGACCTCGAGGTTGAGGCCTTCGGGGCCCTCGAAGTAGATGGACTTGCAGAACCCATGGTCGATTGGACCGAGTACCTGCACACACCTCGAGCGGATTCGGTCTCGCATCTCGAGAACCTCGTCGAGCGTGTCGACGTCCAGCGCCACGTGCTGCATTGCCCCGCCACGAACGTCGCCGCCTGGACCATTCGCGTGGCTGACGCCGAACTCGACGTCCTTGCTGTTGTCAGGGTGTTGAACAAAGGCAATATACGTATCGCCCGCCAGCTCGACGAATCCGTGGAACGCACCATCGACACCGTGCATCCAGTACAGCGCCTTGAGCGGAAGCCCGAGCACGTCACACCAGAAGGTGAGCTGGCATTTCATGTCGGTGGTGGACAGCGCGAGATGGTTGACACCTCGTGGGTGGAGCGTGGTCATGTTGGTTGCCTCGGATGCTGAGATTGTGTACCAGTCGAGCACATCGTCGAGCTGCTCACCAGTTGCACGCCATCAGCAGCCGCAGTGCGTACATGTTCCGAGCCCACACGAACTCCTCGCCCGACGTCGGCGACGCACCGGGCGGCTGGGCTTCGCTCCCCCGGCATCGCGCATCGCGTTAGCCGAGGCTTGCGTCGACGACCACGCCATTGACCAGTTCGACGTTGACTCGCTCCGCGTTGAAGTCCATGGTCAGCGCCTGGGGTACGCCGTCGATGCTCGAGACGCGGAAGGCGACACTGTTGGTGTCGGCCAGTTGCGCTGCTTCGATCTCGGTCAGACCGATGTAGTCGGCAATCGGTGACATCGTTGGATCGCTGGGCGCCTGATTCGGCTCAGGCGGCGTCGAGCCCAGCGAGATCGAGCTGTCGCTGCGGACGAACAGGATCGGGTCTGGCCCGCCGGCTGAGCCGAATCCGGTCGTATGGGGAAGGAGTTCGACGAACGCCGACCAGTCGGGGATGAAACAGTTCATTTCGGTGATCGCGAAGTTCGTGATGCTCAAATCGGCCCCATCGACCGTGTAGTTCGCGATGAAGCCGTTGCAGGCCGCGTTGCCGGTGATCGTGCCATCTGGGTTGAACCGAATTTGTGCGACGGCCCCGTTGGGACGTGGCAACAGGTCAGCGCCCACCGAGTCAACCGCCTGGACATACCAGTTCGGTCCGAC
>JBDNHG010000958.1:0-6382 GCA_041688925.1 Acidimicrobiales bacterium
GACGCGCAACGCTTGGCTGGGGCAGTTGCGAGCCGCCCGGACCATGTCGTTGTCGTCGAGCGGTGTGCCTCCATCGACCAGGCTCGCCAGCTCGTCGTCATCGAACGCGAATGTCTGCGGGAAATCGCCGATGCATTTTCCCGAGCTCATGCAATCGTCGACCACGATTTCGATGCGATAGGGCATCGTGACACCGTAGAGGCTGAGCGGGTAGGACACGATGCGGTCGATCGACCACAGCGAAGCCGTGGCCCAGCGGCCCGTGCGCGCAACGAACACGAGCGGAAACGCTGGGAATGACAGGCCTAACAACTGGCCTGCCAGCGCTGGTCTCTAGGTAAGTCCGCGGCAGCTGACGTACGCTGAGTCGATGGCCGAGGACCTGTTGCTCGTTGGTGGATCACTGATCGATGGCACCGGCGCCGCGCCACGGCCCGACACCGATGTGCTGCTCGGCGATGGTCGCATTCTGGCCATCGGCCCCGACGCGATCACCCGAGCCGATGCCACCACCACGGCTATCGACGCAGCGGGAAAGACGGTGATGCCAGGGTTGATCGACAGTCATCTGCACAGCACCTTTGATGATGTGCAGTCGAACGACGAGCTCTTCTTCCACCGAGATCCCACGATGGTCACGCTGACGACAGCGCACAATCTGCAGAAGATTCTGCGTGCCGGCGTGACCTCGTTCGTCGACCCCGACACCGCCTATGGGGTCGGCCCCGCGATCCGCGATGCGATCGAGGCGGGCGTGATCGCCGGACCACGAATGCGTACCGGCGTGCAAGCGTTGCTGACCGCTGTTGGCGGCACCGCTGGGCGGCTGATTCCTGACGAGGGCACCGTCGGTTACGCCCAGATTGTGAACTCGGTCGACGAGGTCATTATGTGGACACGGCGCCACATCAAGTACGGCGCCGACTGGATCAAGCTGCACGCCACCGGTTCGATCCCCGGTCGGCCGGGCGAAGTCATGGTCTGGAGTCGCGACGAAGTACGTGCCGCATGTGACGCGGCCCACGATCTGGGTGTTCCGGTCATGGCCCATTGCCGCAACCCCGAGAGCACTCGGGTATGCGCTGAAGCAGGCGTCGACCTGATCTTGCATGCGTCGTTCATCGACGATGACGGATTGCAGGCGGTTATAGACAATGGTGCCTCGATCTGTCCGACGTTCACGTTCCTGGCCAATCTCGCCGACTTCGGTGAACGAGTTGGGACCACCCCCGGTATGGAAGACATCTTCCGGGGCGAGATCTCGGCCACCGCCAAGATGATGCGCAAGGCGCACGACGAAGGTGTGCGAATCATCGCCGGCTCCGAGAGCGGCTTCGCCCTGACGCGGTACGGGCATTGGCATGGGCGCGAGATGCAGATCTTTGTCGAGGAACTCGGTTTGACCGAGCTCGAAGCCATCACCACAGCCACCAAGAATGGCGCATGGGCGATGCGCATGGAAGATGATCTGGGGACGATCGAAGTCGGCAAACTCGCCGACGTGTTGGTCGTCGACGGCGACCCGACGACCGACATCACCATGCTCAACAACAAGTCGCGACTGAGCGAAGTCATCTGTCGAGGCAAACGAGTAGATCTCACAGCGCCGTGGCCTGAACACGGCCCCATCAAAGGCTGGAAGGTCGGAAACTGGGCCAGCGAAATCCTCACGTGGGATCGCGCCTACGGCAGCAAATGAGCGAGCCTCGCACGTCTGGGCCGAGCACCGTCGAGTTGATGTCGTGGCAGCAGGTGCGAGAGGCGTTCCGCAGCAAGCAGCTACGCCAAGCCGGCTACACCGAGGGCGCCGTTGTCATGGCCGGCACGCTGCTCGATGCGACGTTGCGGCCGTTCATTGAACGCGGCACAGCAGATCTGGTGCAGATCGGGTACCGGGCGGCGATGAACCTAACGGCACAGATCGCAGGTATCGACATCGACCCTGCCGATGAACGCCGCACCGACCAGCTGTATGCGATCGTCAAGAAGTTCAGCGAAGGTGGAACGCTGATGCACTCGACACGCGACAAGGACCAGGTGCGGGCCGAAGTCGCCGACGCCGTCGAACAGTTCCGCCACGAGTTCTATGCGCCGAGCTTCGACCGTCGCACACAGCTGGTTGCGGCGGCCGGACCAGGGCAGGGTGACGAGGAGTTGCCTCGAGACGTGTTGACGACACTGTTGCGCCACGATGACCAGCTAGAGATCGCACCCGAGGTCGTCTTTCGCGAGATCTGTTTCTATCTGCAAGCGGGTGCGCACTCAACCGCCAACGCGTTCACCCATACAGTCGACGAGATGTTGCAGTGGTCGGCAACGAACGAAGCCGATCCGGCCCTGTTCGACTTGGCCTTCGTGCAGCGTTGTGTGCACGAGTCTCTGCGGCTGAGCCCGGCGAGCCCTGTCGCGTATCGAACACCAATCGTCAGCGTCGAGTTGTCAGACAGCACGATGCTGGCTGCGGGTGACCGGGTGGTGCTCGATCTGACGGCAGCCAATTGTGACCCCGACGTGTTCGGCGATGATGCCGACCGGTTCGACCCGAACCGTGTGGTGCCCGACGGTGTGCCTCGGTGGGGCATGAGTTTCGGTGGAGGTATGCACGCCTGCGTCGGCGCAGAACTCGACGGCGGGCTCGAGGTCGCTGACTACGTGGCGGATGATCATCTGTACGGAACGGTTGCCGTCGTCACCCACGCGTTTCTCGCTGCGGGCGGCCGAAGCGACCCAGACAGCGATCCGAAGCTCGATCCGAACTCGACGCGCAAGCACTACAGCAGCTATCCCGTGGTCTTCTACGATTCACAGGCAAACCGGGGGAACGCAGATGGCTGAGATACTGGTTACTGACTTCGACGACGCACATGAGTGTTATCGAAGCAAACATCTGCGCCAGGCGTTGTACGACGCGGGCGAGGTGATCATGGGCGACGTGATCGTCAACCTGCATGGCGACGAACATCGAGCACGCCGGCGACTCGAGAACCGGCTCTTTCGACGAGACACGTTCTTGCACTACGAACGAGATCTGTTCCCCGCCATCATCGAGGAAACCGTCAAGCCCTATGTCGCTGATGGCAAGGCCGAACTGGTGGCCTTTGGTCATCAACTGATGATGAACCTGGCCGCGTTGACCGCCGGGGTCGACCGTCCGCGGGGCACGCCCGAAGAAACGTTCCATCTCTACGACTATCTGACGAAACTCACCCCGAGGATGCCGACCGGGTACGCAATGACCGCGTGTTTGTGCAGCGTTGCACCCACGAGACCATCCGGCTGCAGGGATCATCGCCGACGAGTCAACGCTGGGCTCTTGCCGACATCGAGCTGACTTCGGGGCTGACCATCGCCGAGGGTGACCGGGTCACCATCGACTTGAACCGGGCGAATCGCAGCCATGGCATCTATGGCGACGACGCGGAGGTGTTCAATCCCGACCGTGTGCTCGCTGACGGTGCCACGCCGTGGGGTCTGAGTTTCGGCCAGGGAATGCATGCCTGCATCGGCCAAGACCTAGCCGCCGGGCTGGTCTTCGACACCGATGCGGCATCCTCAGCGAACGCCGAAGCTGATCATCTGTTCGGACTGGTGCCGGTAGCGGTGCAGACGATGTTCGACCACGGCTGTCGGCCCGACCCCGACAACCCGCCCGAGATGGACGAATCGACGACCCGGCCCTACTTCGGCCGGTACCTGGTGCTCTTCACCGGCTAGAACGTGTAGATGAGTGCGGCCGTTAGCGGCGTCGACCTTCGTGATGAGCTGGCGCCTGCCGTTGTCGCCGAGATCCGAAAAGCTTGGCTACAACATCGCGTCCTTTCGTTGCCGGGTCAGGTGTTGTCTGACGATGACCTCGAGCGCTTCACGCTGGGACAACCGCTGCATCTTGCATCGAGCCTCGGGCGGCTACGACGGACACGAGCGGCTTCTGCACCGCACCACCATTGGCTACAACGAACTGGTCCGCAGCTGAGCTGAGTCGGCCGCTCGACACCGAACGTGTACAGCAGGTCGCTAGGTACACGTTCGGTGTTGGTCAGAGCAGGTCGCCGCCGCATGCCGCAGCGGTGGTGCCGTCGCGTTCGAATGCCTTGATGACATTGCGACCCGTGCGCCATTTGTGCACCTCGTCGGGTCCGTCGACAAGGCGTTGGCTTCGGATCGACGTGTACCAATCAGCTAGCGGGGTGTCTCGGCTGTAACCGAGCGCTCCGTGCAGCTGCAATGCTGTGTCGACGACCTTGTGCACCATGTTGGCCAGGAAGACCTTGGCGATGCCGTTCTCGTGGCGGATATCCATGCCGTTCTCGGCCTTGTACGCAATGTGCAGCAGCACCAGGCGTGCCATGTACAGCTCGCTGGCACATTCGGCCATCATCCATTGCACACCTTGGCGGTCGGCGACGCGCTGGCCAAAGGTGTCGCGGTTGATGACATGTTCTGCGGCGAGGTCGAGCGCTCGTTGTGCTCGGGCAACGTTGTGCATGCCATGGCGCAGACGCCCATAGGCCAAGCGATGTTGGCCCATGTCGAAGCCGCCGCCGCGGCCGCCGAGGATGTTCTCTTGCGGCACGATCAGATTGTCGATCTTGATCTCTGAGTGGGTTGCGCCGAGGTCATCAGAGATCTCGTCGTGGTGGCCCATTACGTCGATGTTGCGGACGATTTCGTAACCCGGATTCGGCAGATCGACGATGAAAGCGCTGTACTGACGGTGGCGCTCCGCATCGGGGTCGGTTTTGGCGATGACGACAGCGATGTCGGCGACCGATGCTGACGAGCTGAACCATTTCTCACCGTTGAGCACATAGTGGTCTCCGTCGAGCACTGCCGTCGTCTGCATGCCGGTCGCATCGGCACCGGCGGCTTTTTCGGTCATCGAGTAGCAGATGCGCTTGTCGCCGTTGAGCAACGCCGGCAGAAACGTCTCTTTCTGATACTCGGTGCCGAGCTGCAGAATCGACAACATGGTTGCATCGTCGGGCCCTTGGGTGTTCATGGCCAGGGCGCCCAGGCGGCTCTCGCCGAGTTCCATCTGCACCAACGCATTGGCCAACGGGCCGAGACCCATGCCGCCGTATTCGACAGGGATGAACGGACACCACAGTCCTTGGGCTCGGGCCTTGACGCGCAGTTCGGCCAGGATGTCATTGAACGGGCGTGAGCCGAGTTCTTCGTCGGCCGGAATGCAATGGTCATGGACGAACGTCCGCACCTTGGCGCGGACCGCCTTGGCCTCATCTGGAATCTCGAAGTCGATCATGTGACTCTCCGTTCGTTGTGCCCCAATCGTGGGCGATAGCGAGGCACCTAGACTTTAGGCGCCGCCAATTGTCCATGCGCCAGGCGCATGGACAGTTCGATCTGAGGCAGACACCGCTGAGGTCGATCGTGTGGTTCGACCGTTAGGGGGTTCGGCGCATGACGGGTCGACTCGGGAAGGTACGTGTTACCTCTGAGAAGCCAGCAGCGAGGAACGTGCGCAACGTTCCCGTGAAGAGTGCTGAGCCGCTCACTCGTTCTGCCTTGTGTGCGTCGGTGTCGACATCGACGCCAGCACCAGGCGTCTCATCGAGGAAACGGCGGCACCAGCACCAGCCAGGGTCGTCGCCACGTCGACCGAACGCACTGACGACACCATTCCACCGGTCTGGTGTGGCTGGTGTCGTGCGGATTTCTGTCATGGCTTGTTGCCACTTCCTGGCGCCACAACGGGCCCTTCGCCGGGTCATTCGATGACTCTGCGCCATCGCTGATCTCATCGTCGGATGAAGGCGACAGTTTATACAGCGGCGTCTGTCTGGTTCTCGGCTACCGAAGCGGTGCAGTCGAGCCATGCCCAGACCGGCGAGTGGCAAGCTGAGGCCGCTGAACACGGTGCGGGCTGTCTCCTCCATTGCTTCGAGGCCCCACATTGTCGGGCACACCCATGCTTAGAAGAAGCCGAACATCGCGCCGACAAAACGATAGCGACAATTACCGGAAGCACCGGTGGATCGCCGTGGGGTCCCGACGGGCGCATCACCCAGACGGCATCGCTCCATCAACCAAAGGTCGTTCCGCGTGGGGTGCGCTGCGCCTAGCGCGTAGGTAACGCCAGAGTGCACCGAGCGCCGAATCAGGTGGACCGAAGCTTTACCTTCTCTTAACCATGCGCTGGCGGTTTGCTTTCAGGCCAATACGTAGATTCCTCTTTATGAACACGTTTGCCCCCTTGACCGAACCCAAAGGTAGGTAGTTGTCATGCACCGCCGAACAGCCCTTATCACCGCAGCTTCGATCGCAGCGGTTGCGCTGACTGGAGCGACTGCGGTTGGGGCCAATATTGGCATCCTCTCGTCAGCCAGCGCCAGCGATGTCGGCGATTTGACCGCCGTCGCTC
>JBDNHG010000959.1:0-1913 GCA_041688925.1 Acidimicrobiales bacterium
CTCTCGATGCCGACGTTGCCAAACTACGACGGCATGGACGACTTCGCGGGCGAGTCATTCCACACCTACGCGTGGCCGAAAGAACCCATCGAACTCGAGGGGAAGCGTGTTGGTGTCATCGGCACCGGAGCGACAGGCATCCAGGTCATTGCCGAACTTGCCGACAAGGTTGGCGAGCTGACCGTCTTCCAACGACGGCCTAACTGGAGCTCACCGCTCAACAATGCGTCGATTTCCGAAGACGAAATGGCAACCATTCGCGAGCGATATGACGAAATCTTCGCCAATTGCGCCAGCTCGCCGGGTGGATTTGAACATATGCCCGATCGGCGCGGTTTCTGGAACATGAGCGCCGAGGAACGCCACGCATTCTGGGATGAGCTCTACACCCAGCCAGGTTTTGCCATCCTTGCGGCCAACTTCCTCGAAATTTTCTTCGACGAGGCCGCCAACCAAGAAATGTCCGAATACATGGCCGACCGCATCCGCCAGCGTGTTGACGACCCAGTAGTAGCCGAGAAGCTGATTCCTAAAGACCACGGGTTTGGCATGCAGCGACTGCCGCTCGAGACGCACTATTTCGAAGCGTACAACCGAGACAATGTGCACCTGGTCGACATCACCGAGAACCCGATCGAATGCGTTACGGCCGACGGTATCCAGACGACTGCCGGTCATCATGATCTTGATGTCATCGTGTACGCAACCGGGTTCGACGCAATCACCGGTGGGTATGACCGCATCGATATCCGAGGTACCGGCGGCCAGAAGTTGTCCGAAAAATGGAGCGACAGCCCAAGCACTCTTTTCGGCGTGCTCACCAACGGCTTTCCCAATATGTTCATGATCGCGGGTCCGCAGAGTGCGTCGGGTTCGACCAACTTCCCTCGGGCGATCGAGACCGGCGTCGATTGGGTGACCGAGCTGATCGAGAATATCGAAGAGACGGGGTTCACCCGGATCGAAGCCGAACCAGAGGCCGAAGAAAAGTGGGTCGAGGAAGTCGTTTTTGCCCACGAGCGCATGCTCTTCCGTCGCAGCAAGGGCTGGTTCACGGGCTACAACTCGAATGTGGCCGGCCACCAGGAGGGCAAGATTCGTTATCAGGCCTACTTCGGTGGTGCCCCCCGTTACCTGTCGGCGATCACCGAATCTGCCGAAGCCGGCTATAGCGGCATAGACCTTCGCTGACACGATGACCGACCCGTCAGGCAGCCAGTGGAAGCGTGCGACGATCGAGCTGCGGGCTGCCGGGTTCGATCCCGTCACGACTGCGACAAAAAATGCCGTGGTCACGATCGCTGGTGCCTATACCAATGCGCACCGATGCAACAACCGAGTGCAACGCATATCAGACCTGCTCGGCGAAGCGATTGCAGCACGTGGCGGCCAGGGCCTGGTTGTCGGAGCGCCTGCCGTGTCCGACGCGCTCACGCAGGGTTCACCAAACGCCAGCTACAGCCTGGTGTCACGTGACCTGATCGCGGACTGTTTCGAGACAGGCCATCGAGCGCAACACGCCACGGCCATGATCGTGATTTCCGGCTGCGACAAGACTGGCGCCGCGGCCATGATGCCGCTGGCGCGTACCAACGACGTCGGGCTGGTGATCTATCCGGGCACGAGTTCGCCCGGGTGTGTCAGCTTCGAACCGTGGGCGTCAAAGGGCAACAACCTGACGATCCTCGACTGGGCCGAGGCCAGAGCTGCTCGGCGCGCTGAGCGCATCACCGAAGAAGAGTTCCTCGAGGTCGAGCGCAACGTCATGCCCGGCAGCGGAACATGCGGCGCGATGTTCACTGCGAACACCATGAGTTCCATCACCGAGGCGTTGGGCATGATGTTGCCCCGCGGCGCATCGCACCCTGCCGACTACGACGCGCAGAGCGATATTCACGACGACGTCAAGGCGC
>JBDNHG010000960.1:0-2342 GCA_041688925.1 Acidimicrobiales bacterium
CCAGGCTGCTGAAACACCTGGCAATCCCCATCGCCGCGCTCGGATCGATCGACCGAGCGATCTCGACGGCCGGTGGTATCTGCTTCGACCAGGTCGACGAGTCGTTCATGCTCACCGAACGACCGGGTGTCTTCGTGGCTGGCGAGATGCTCGATTGGGAAGCCCCAACCGGTGGCTACCTGCTGCAAGCATGTTTCAGCACGGGCGTGGCTGCCGCCAATGGCGTGCTCGCCTGGTTTGAAAGTGGCTCGGCGAAGTAGCGTCGTGCAGTACCCGAGATGGACCCCCGAGAAAGGCCGTACCCATGGCGCGCAAGAACATTCATGACATCGTCGCTGCAGCTCGAAGCGAGATCGAAGAAGTCGACGTCGCTGCGCTGCAAGCCGAGATCGAAGCCGGCACCTGCACCGTGGTCGACATTCGCGACATCCGCGAGCGAGTCGGCACGGGCGTGATTCCCGGATCAGTGTCAGCCCCTCGTGGAATGCTCGAGTTCTGGTTCGATCCCGAAAGCCCGTACTACAACGAGCTCTACAAGTTCGATGACCGCTATGTGCTGCATTGCGGATCAGGGTGGCGATCAGCACTCGCCGTCAAGGCTGTTGCCGAACTCGGCTACACGAACGTCGCCCACCTCGACACCGGCTTCACCGGCTGGAAAGAAGGCGGCGGCGAGATCGAAGACATTTCCGAGACGTCGAGCTGGATCAAACGGCCGAAGCAGTAGATGAGCGACCCTTTCGGCCGGGCAGCGGGCGAGCCGTTCGTCGTTGCGGTGACGGCGCCGTTTCCTCCCGACGACAAGCTGCAAAACATGCTGTCGGCCCATGTCGACAACATCGAAGTTCACTTCACGCCCTATGGGGAGTCGCGCGAGGCGCGAGCCGCCCGGGGCGCCAACCAAGGCGTCTTGCCCGCCGGTATCGAGACGCCTGCTGTCGATGACGCCGCCGTGGCGATATGGCAACGCGCTCATGTGGTTGTCGGTATCGATCTACCCGCTGACATCGAACGGTTATTGCCGAATCTTCGCTGGTTTCAGACCGTCTCGGCCGGCATCGATCAAGTCGACCGCACGCAGCTCGCAACGATGAACGCTCGGCTGTCGAGTGCCAGTGGCATCGCGTCGGCGAGCATCGCCGAGTTCGTGATGGCGCGCCTGCCCGAAGTGTGGAAGAACCTGCGGTTCATCGAAGACCACCAACGGTCTGAGACATGGGCCGAAGCGTTCGGAACCGAGGTAGGTGGCCGCACGCTACTCATCGCTGGACTGGGTTCGATCGGTCGCGAAATCGCACGCCGGGCCCGAGCGTTTGACATGACGGTCATCGCCACCCGCAACAGTGCCAGCATTGGCGACACCGACCCCGATGTCGACGAGCTTCATCCTGCCGCAGACCTGGCCGAACTCGTGCGACGCGCCGACGCGGTCGTTTGTGCGCTGCCATCCTCGACTGAAACGACCGATCTGTTCGACGCTGCCATGTTCCGCTCCATGAAAGCCGACGCGATCTTCTGCAACGTGGGTCGCGGCACGCTCGTGGTTGAGCAAGACTTGGTCGACGTGCTGCACGACGGACACCTGCGCGCCGCTGTGCTCGACGTGATGCGCAACGAACCAATTCCTGCGGGTGACCCGCTCTGGACGGCGCCGCGTGTCTATCTGTCGCCGCACTCAGCCGTCTCGCTCGACCGTTACAAGGCCAACGCCTGGTCGATGACGACCGACAACTTGCGCAGGTACGTGGCAGGCGAACAGCTGCACAACGAAATCGATCTCTGACAATCTCAAGCAACTACACGAACTGACAAGGAATCTGATGCAACTCGGACTCGTCTATCCCCAAATCGAACTCGGTGGCGACCCCGATGCCGTGCGCATGCTCGGCCGTGGCGCCGAATCATTGGGCTACGACTACCTCTTGGCCTATGACCACGTGGTCGGCGCGGAACACGCCGATCGTGAGCCCAAACTGGTGGGGCCATACACCGAAGCCGACCCCTTCCACGACCCGTTCGTGTTGTTCTCGTATCTTGCCGGCATTACTGAGAAGCTCGAGTTCGCCAGCGGCGTGATCATCTTGCCGCAGCGCCAGACGGTTCTGGTGGCGAAACAAGCTGCCGACCTCGACCTGTTGTCGGGCGGACGTTTCCGTATGGGTGTGGGCGTTGGCTGGAACCATGTCGAGTACGAAGCACTCGGGCAAGACTTTGCCACACGCGGTGCGCGAGCCAACGAACAGATCGAGTTCATCCGCCAGCTGTGGTCTGAGCCGCTGCTCGACTGGACTGGCAAGTTCGATCGCATCGAGCGGGGAAACATCCTGCCCCGACCCAAGCGC
>JBDNHG010000961.1:0-13573 GCA_041688925.1 Acidimicrobiales bacterium
CCCTCAGCGGCGGCTTTGTTGGGCACGATGACCAACGTCAGGCCGAGTCGGCGCAGACGCTCGATCGTTCCTTCGGGCCCAGCGATATGGGTCGCCAGCAACACCGATGGCGCAAAGGCAGCAATTGACTCTGCGGTCAGCGACCGCTGGTAGCCAATCTCGAGGAGAGCATCGGCATCTGGCGGGTATGTCGCGGACAGATCTGTGGCAACGGCGTTGTCACCGAGCCCGAGCGCAAAAAAGACGACTTCGGCGACGGTGTCGTCGAGCGGGATAATCCGATCTATCAAGGTGATGGTGACCTCGTTGCCCAGCTGATCAATGGGAGCCACCGGTAGCGAGGCGCTATCGGGAACGACGGACTCAACGTTGGTTGATGAGGCGATTGCCGTGGGGTCGGTGTGGGCGCTTGCCGTCGTGGCGGTGGGGGAGTCAGCGGTAGTGGCCGAGATGCTGGTGATTTCGGCGGGTGCCGACGCACAGGAAGTAGCGATGAAGATCG
The DNA here is from genome assembly GCA_041688925.1 of Acidimicrobiales bacterium. Lineage (GTDB taxonomy): Bacteria > Actinomycetota > Acidimicrobiia > Acidimicrobiales > UBA10347 > UBA10347. The sequence continues at coordinate 503 of JBDNHG010000961.1, forward strand.
TCACCGTTGCAACTAGTGCGAGGGTGCGCCTTGCTGTGTGAAGCATCTTGCATGACGTTATCAAAATATGATAGGCATACCTAACAGAAAGGGGAAATCTCCCTTATTCGTGTGAAGATGATTGTGAATGAGGTCCCAAACGTGTGTCAACGATCCAATGACGGTCAGACTGTGACAGATAAAAGCGTGGCGTGGGTGCGTGCCTGTCGTCCGTGTGGTCAGACCGATACCGAGTTCGGTGCCGACCTCCAAACGCCAGTGCGATGTCACGGATGCGGGTTCGACGATGTGAGCTTGAGCCCAGTTGGAATGCCAAGCTTTGCCGCCCGCGTGACCCCGTGATCAATGCACCGTTTGACCAGCTTCGTCGAGCAGCTGCGCTGTCACATTGTGTGCCGGGCGTCGGCCTCGTCGTTGAGCTTGGGTCGGGCCGCCGATTCACTGTCGGATACGGCGTAGATGCGATCATTGCGACGTGCGCTATGCGCGAGGCATTGCTTGGTGCCCAATGCCCACTTGGTCGGCGAGTCCCCGCAGGCATCGTCGATATTGAGGTGGTTGGCGGACTGCGACTAGTGGCTGGTGACTTGTGCCGCCGCAGTGACGGCGACGATGAACAATTCCTCTTTGCGACCACGGTCAGTCAATGCCGCGTCGTCCAGCTCCTCAAGGAGGGCGATGATTGTGGGATCGATCACACGGTCTCGATCAGCATGACGGTCGATGTCGAAATGGGTGTGGTTGTTCCCTGTATCGCCGCCACAACACCCAAAGGAGTCGCACCCGCCGAGGTCCTCGCTCGCACATTGCATGGTGCATGCATTGTCGAGGAACTGTGCAGCTCGGCCTGACTGCCTCTACGGGAGCGGGTGCTGGTCGGGGACCGGCCCCAGGCGGCGTGGTTCACCACGGCCACAGGGACCTTTTGTTGGTCACCACGCTGACCTTCTGTTGCCGAATCGGCTGAACTCAGTGCCAACCCGCTGATTTGATTCCTGAAGGCCCACGAGTAGGCGGTCCAGGGACTCCTCCGAGCTCTGACGTCGCTAGCTCGAGGTTGTCTCGGTGTCGCCGCTCGCCGTGCAGGACGAGCGGCGACCCGGTGACAAGCGTGATCGTCGTGTTGGTGGAGGGCTTGGCTTGAGAAGTGGAGCGGTCTTGGCGTCGAGGCTTGTCAGGACAGTATGCCTAAGTTATAATATTAACCATGCCTTATACATCCTTAAGAAGTGCGGCAATTACTGGAATGGCGTCGTGCCCGCTCGAGAGCGGCGAGGGTCATGGCTCGACGATCGCCCAGGCTGGTGTGCCAGGGACGATGGTGTGGGTTCGTTGCTGCGCGAACTGTGGCCATCGCGATCTGCGGGCGTTCGGACCTACGTCCGGGTGGGTTACTCGGCATCGGTGGTCCTGTCCGAAGTGTTGTTCGCCGAAGCCGGTCGCCGAGCAGGTCTGGTATCCCGATCATGCACATGGGGACTGATGACCTCCAGTGACGTCGCGGACGACCAGCCGCAAAGTCCCACGTCTACAGCAATCGCGGCAGAGGCAACTCCGGCAACCGAGGATGACGATGCAGCGCTAGCTGAGCCCACGGTTCAAGTCGCTCCGACCCCTGAGCTGGGTCGCTGGTGGTGTTAGGCGACGAAGTCCTGCTGGCGGACATTCTCAGCATGGGGATCTCCCCCATCGCGTCAAGCGCCACCACTCCCGATAACGGGTCGTGGTTTGGTATGGGTTCGTAGCTCGGCAGCAGTTGGCGGCGGTCTATGCGCTACGACGTTGGCGGTGGAGGTAGGTAAGGTTGTCTTTCGAGAACACTCAAGGAGATATTTGATGGTAAGGGTAGTTAAGTCGGTAGGGCCACCGTCTGAGACCTCGCAACGTTGTCGAGTGCACGGGGCCATGACTCTCAACAACTCCTGTCTGCTCGACTTGGGCGATCAAGGCAGCTTGTCTGTTCGGTCGAAGCCGGATCAAGGTTTGGCTCGACGGTGGGCGGCCTCTGTTCGGAGCGTGACGTCAATCAACATTCAGGTTGCAGACGGCCACTTCAGAGCTGTTGTGTCCGGCCAAGGGAGCCGCGGCGTTCCCTATAGCAGGCGGGTCCCAACAGCCGTTGCGCTCGGCCTGATCGAGCTTGGGTTCCCATGCGTAGTTCTTTGCAACCCGGCAGCAGCGGAGTGTTGACCCACTCGTCGCTGTGCACCCTTGAAGGCACTTCGGAAGTGTCTGTTAGCCGAGGGCTTGGCTGGAGAGCGCAAACAGGCGTGAAAGCGCGAGGAGATTTGAAGAGGCTGGGGGAGTCGTGTTCGATTGGTCGAGCTGGTCTGCTGAGCTGAGTTCCATCGTCGCGGCCGTGCCGACCTGCATGAGTCCTGCATCGTCAAGCCAGGGACTCAGACCGCCGGCCAATGAAGTGTCGACTCGGAGAAATTCCAGCCGATGTTTATCGAGCCAGAAATCGACCAGCAGCTTGGCATCAGCAGAACTGGCTGCTGCAACGGGGCCCACGACTCGGCCTAGGCCGAAGGGTCGGCAGATCGAATACCCGACGATCGAATCGCCTCGCTGAAGGCCGATGGTCTCGCCGCTGGCCTGTAGTGCACTGATCAGCTCCCGCCGATCCTGGCCGGTGGTGATTTGGTCGAGTTCCAAGATGGCCTTAAGGGGCACAGGGAACTGGATGTGCTCAGTACTCTGTTTCGCCAAGCGACCAGTAAGGCTCGTTGGGTGCCCCTGGTGCTGGTGGATGGCTCCGACGGTCTGAAAGCCGTTTCGCTCGTACAGTCTCATGCCTGCAGCGGTGCCATTCAGCGTGACTCGTCGCGTGCCGGTTTCCTGCAATACCGCGTCGATGAGTTGCTGGCCGATACCGCGGCGTTGGTGCTTGAAGTCAACGAGTGCCAGCCCAACGGTCGCGTGATCTTTGCTCAACGGCCACCACAACATCGTGCCAACGACCTGACCATTGTTGATTGCTGCAAATCCCTCACCTAGGTCGAACGCAAAGAGCCAATCGGTCCGCGTGTGGGGCCAGCCGGCATCGAGTGACAGACGCACCGCGTCGTCAAGATGGTCGATGCTCAGCGGCTCTAGGTTTATGGCGTCGCCCATTGGCTAGGCGGCGTTGAGTTCGCGGTAGACGGCAGGTACGACGTTGCGCAAGTAGTTGCCGAGTTTGATGAACGACTCGCCGGTTGTGCGGAAGTGGTAGCTGATTGGCACCTCTTCGTACCTGTAGCCCTTGGCCAGCAGATCGAGGGTAAGTACCTGCGCGTAGTTGAAGTCGTGGATGATCTCCGCGGACCGAGCGGCATCGAGTGAGAACGCTCGGTAGCCGGTTTGGCCATCGGTGATTTTGCGACGTGCGATCACAGACAGCGTCTTGGATAAGACGATGTTGCCGAATCGGCGGTGCGGGCGCATGTGGTCGATTCGGCCGAGGAAACGGCTGCCGCCCACATAGTCAGCCTGACCCGTGAGGACTGGCTCAACGAGACTGGCGAGTTCTTCAGGCGGGTACTCGCCATCGGCATCACAAAAGACAACGACCGCGGCGTTGCGCTCAACGCCTGCTTGGAAACCAGCGCGAACAGCAGCGCCCAGTCCACGGTTCTGTCCGAGTTCGAGAACCTCGGCACCGGCAGCTCGGGCAATGTCGGCCGTGGCATCGGTGGAGCCGTCGTCGACAATCAGCACCTGCACCTCATGGCCGAACACATGGCTTGGCGCTCGTTCGATGCACGCACCGACTGCCTCTTCTTCGTTGAAGGCCGGCATAAACAGCATTACTGGGGCGGCGGCGTCGATCGGCAGTGGGGGTGTCGCCTGTCCCACGTCGGCTAGCCGGAACCGGCCCAGTAGCAACGGACCCGGCACGAAGACTGCAACGGCACCAGTGACGAATGAATAGGCGGTCTTCAGTGCGTGAGCGGCAAGTGCCGCTATGAGCGCGTCAGCAGGATCATGACCCACGGCGACCCATGCAGCGACTGCAGCAGCCTCGTAAGTCCCGAAGCCACCGGGAGCGAATGCAGCGATCTGGGCTGCCACTGCAACGGTGGTCACAAGAACAGCAGCCGACCACGATGCGTCGATGCCGGCCCACTGAGCCGTCTGCCAGACCAGCACGGCTTCGAGCAGCCATGCCGACGCTGACATCGCGAGCGCAAGGGCATCGGGCATGACGATGTCGGATCGTCGACTGGCCAGACTGGCGAGCCAACGCCATGCTGCAACGGCTACGGCCGCCATGATGGCAACACAGATCCAGCCAAACACGCCCAGCAAATTGAAGAATGCAGCCGGGCCAACGATCAGACCGAGCGCAACAACCGACAACATGTCAGCGGCTCGCAGCGTGACCGTTGAGGCGGTTGCTGCCTCGATGCCGACCGAGTCGCGACGCACGGCGCTTAGGACTCGGGTTGGCTCGCCGAGGCGGAACGGCAAGATGTGGTTTGCTCCAAGCGCAACGTGAATAGCCGCTAGTGACTGACCCAATGACAGCCCAGGAAGTACCCGGCGCCACGCGATCGACCGCAACAGAAATGCGGTTGCGAAGGCGGCGATGGCGAGAAGCAGGCCAGCTGGGTCGTTGCGCGCATTCGATGCAGCGTCGCGCAAGGCGGCCCCGTCTATGGATCCACCGACCACGATTGCAGCGATCAGTCCGAGACCGATCCCAAGGACAAGCAGCGTGCGAAGTGGAAGTCGACAACGCACCGACGCGAGGAAGTTCATCGCGCGCACTCTAGTCCGTTAGGCAAGCTTTACGTCTTTGCTGAATCTTCCGATACCCTTCGCATTCATGTCTACGAGGCTTTTTACTTCAATGCGCTGCATGAGACCTCTCGTGTCGGTGCTCGCGCTTGTCCTGTTCGCTTCCGCCTGCGGTGGAAACACGACCGAGCGCGTGCTCGAAGGCACCGCTGCCGACATATTTAGCGGCACATGCGCCACTGGCGAAGGTCAGGAAGTCACGATCTACTCGGGGCGCACCGAGAACCTGATCGAGCCAGTTCTGGACGCGTTCTCGTGCGAAACCGGCATCGACGTTGCGGTGCGTTGGGGCGACTCAACTCAGCTTGCGCTACTCCTCGACGAAGAAGGCGACCGCACTCCCGCCGACATCTTTCTGAGCCGCAGCCCCGGACCGGTCGGTTTCCTCGAAGCCCGTGGACTGCTAGGCACAATCGATGATGCTGTTCTTGGCCTGGTCGCAGAAGAGAACAGCTCAGCGACTGGTAGCTGGGTTGGTTTCTCCGGCCGTAAGCGTGTTGCGGTCTACAACCTTGATGCCGTCACCGAACAGGAACTTCCCGAGTCCATCTTTGATCTAACGAGCGAGCCATGGCGGGGCCGAGTGGCATTGCCGGCAACCAACGGCTCGTTCGTCGACTGGTTCACGGTTTTCCGTGACCAGTTCGGCACCGATGTTGCGACCCAGTGGCTCGACGAAATGGTCGCCAACGACGCGAAGTACTACCCGAACAATCGGTCCATCGTTGAAGCTGCTGGTCGCGGCGAGGTCGACCTCGGGCTTGTGAACCACTACTACAACTACCAAGAGGTAGCGGCTGCTGGCGACGCTCACCGAGCGCTGAACCATGACTTCGGCGACGGGGACATTGGTTCGTTGCTCGTCATCACCGCCGCAACGATCACCCGTGCGAGCGAGAACACCAACGAGGCGAACCAACTGCTTGGTTATCTCCTGTCAGAACCAGTGCAGCGGTACTTCACCGAAGAGACGTTCGAATACCCCCTTGCTGCTGGTGTCCCGGCCGCAGAGGCTCTCCCAGCGCTAACCGCGCTCGAGATTGGCTCGGTGGACTTCGACGCACTGGGCGGAGGCTTCGAAGAAACAACTCGCATCATTGAAGCCAGCGGTATCGCCAACCAGTAACTGCCATGACCTCAACCATGCCAACACAGAAGGCTCCGCCAGCGCTGCGAGGCGTAAGTCTCGTTCTGGCTGCGGCATTTTCGTTTCCTGGGTTGTACCTGATCTGGCGAAACATCAGCACTGGTGCAGATCCCCTCGGACTCCTGACGTCACAACGCACGCTCGCTCCGCTCTGGCGCACACTCAAGCTCGCAGTCACTGTTTCTCTGTCGGCTGCGATCATCGGTACAGCGCTTGCGTGGCTCACGATGCGCACCGACATTCCGTTGCGTCGCACCTGGCGAACGGTGTTGCCATTGCCGCTGGTGTTCCCGACCTTCATCGGAGCAGCCGCGTTCATTCGAACCTTGAACCCCGGCGGCCTTGCGAACGGCTTGTTCAATTCGATTGGCATTGAGCAGGCTCCGGAGCTCCGCGGTTTCTTCGGTGCTTGGTTCGTCCTGACTCTGTTCACGTATCCGTACGTGTACCTGCCGGTTGCTGCTCGGCTACAGCGATTGCCCGGATCACTTGAGGAAAGCGCCCGAGTGCTCGGTGACTCCGCGATCCAGAGTTTCCGGCGAATCGTCCTGCCGCAGATAGCGGGTGCGGTGGCGGCCGGCACGCTGTTGGTATTCCTTTACACAATCAGCGACTTCGGCGCAGTGCAGCTGATGCGTTACGACACATTGACACGGGCGATCGAAACCAACTATCTCGCCCAACCGGCGGTCGCGTTCGCCCTGAGCTTGTTGCTACTCGTGCTCGCCGCTGCTGTAGTTAGCGGTGAACGAATGCTCGGACGGCGAACTATTGCACCGGCGACCGCTCGATCCACCCGCCCGGTCAACTACCGGCTCGGTCGGTGGAAACCAGCGGCTGCAGGGTTTGTGCTTCTGGTTGGGGCCCTGGGTGTCGGGGCGCCCATGGTGGCACTCATTGATTGGGCGAGCGAGGGATTGCTGCGGGCATCTCGCAACGGACGCCCGCTAGCGATCAGTAGTGACAAGGTGGTCGAAGCAGCTCGCAATACACTTGAGTCGAGTGTGCTTGCGGCACTGGTTGCCGTGCTCGCCGTCTTACCAATCGCGTTTCTGGTCGGCAGGTACCGCAGCCGAATCGGATCGGTTTCGCATGCAATCGTCATTGCGACGTTCGCCCTTCCTGGAATCTTGATCGCGTTAGCGCTGCGGTTCTGGACGCTTCGCTCCGGCTTCGCTGGTGACTTGCTCTTTGACTCGAAGGCGCTCCTCATCTTTGCCTATGTCGTGCGTTTCGGTTCGCTCGCTATGGGTATCACCCTGGTTGCGGTTCAAACCGTGCCCGACCGATTCCATGATGTGGCAGCGACCCTGGGAGCCAACCGTATTCGCCGCTTACGCACGATTGATCTGCCGCTGATGGCGCCGGGCCTGCTCGCAGCGGTCGGACTTGTGCTGCTTTCCACGATGAAGGAACTGCCGATCAGTCTGATCATCGCTCCGCTTGGTTACCCAACACTAACCACTCGAATCTTCGGCTCATTCGAAGATGCGTTCGTTGCCGAGGCTGGAATTATGGCGGTCGTACTGGTCGCTATGTCGGCGACGCTCTCGTGGTTTCTCGTGCTGCGGCGCGCCGAGCACCGCTAAGGGACCAATGCTGTGGAAACGAATGCTCCTGGTTGGCGGGCTCGTCGCGTTGGTGTCGTTGGCCGCAATAGATGTGCGGGCGACCTATGGCGCTCGTATTAGTGTCGACGAGCCGCAGTATCTTCTTACGGCCTTAAGCCTGGCCGAAGACGGCGATCTCGATATCAGCGACGAGCTGTCCGAGGAGCGCTATCGCGGCTTCCATGAAACCGAGCTCCTGCAGCAGACGATCCAACTGGATGAGTCGGGCCGTCGCGTCAGTCCTCATGACCCGCTTCTGCCGGTGTTACTGGCTGGCCCTATGAAACTGGGGGGTTGGTCGGCGGCTCGAGGTGTCATGGCGGCGTTCGCTGGGCTAGCTGCCGCACTCACGTTATTTCTAGCCGAGCGGCGTTACGGAGTATCGAAAGCGGTGTCAGCGACGGTTGTTGTTGGGTTCTTCGCCAGCCCACCACTCGTCGCGTTCGGAAACCAGATCTATCCAGCGATGCCGGCCACGGTGTGCATCTTGGCGGGGGTCATTGCGGTCACTGGGGACGTGCAGAAGTACTGGTGGGTTACGGCACTTGCGGTGGTCGCGTTGCCGTGGCTTGCGGTCAAATACGTACCTCTTGCCGCGGTGCTAGCGATAGCTTTGCTGTGGCAAACCCGCTCGATGCGACGAGTGGTGAGCCAGGTAGTCATCTCGTTCGTGGTGATGGGAGCCGCGTACCTCTGGTTGCATCAATTGATCTATGGTGGATGGACCGTCTATGCCGCGGGCGATCACTTCGTCGACGGCGAATGGCAGGTCGTTGGCAGCAATATTGATGTGCTGGGTCGCACGCGTCGCCTCGTCGGGCTTTTTGTTGACCGCGGGTTTGGCCTGGCTGCCTGGGCCCCTGGCTTCCTTGTTGGGCCCGCAGCGCTTGTGTGGATGGCCCGAAAGCGACTCGACGGGTGGGTGCTCCTGGTCAGTCTGGTTGTGGTCGGCTGGGCAGTCGCCACGTGGGTGGCTCTGACCATGCACGGCTGGTGGTGGCCTGGCCGTCAAGTCGTTCCAGTGTTGCCGATAATGGTAGTTGCAATCGCTGCGTCCGTTGATGGCTCCCGACGCAAGCTAATGGCGATTACCGCTGCCAGTGCGATCGCAATCTTTGGTTGGCTTTGGCTGGTCGTCGAAGCTTCCACACGGCGGCGCACACTCGTCGTCGATTTTCGCGACACATCGAATCCGGTCTACCGCGCCTGGAAGCACGTCCTGCCCGATCACCAGAGCTTCCGACTTGAGAGTCCAGCACTCACGATGGTGTGGACCGCACTACTCATTGGGAGTTGCATCGCGGTCTGGTTCCGCACACCCAAAACTGGAGACAGGCACACATGACGACAGTCACCGTCCTTGGCGCTGGACCAGCTGGCCTTCTCGCTGCCCTCGAGGCGGCCGAAGCCGGCCACCAGGTCACACTGCTCGAAGCCGCCGATCATGTCGGCGGTATGGCCGGCAGCTTCGAGGTCGCTGGTCAACGAGTCGACTACGGATCACACCGGCTACACCCGGCCACCGACCCAAACATCATGCGCCGCATCCAAGAGTTGCTCGGTGACGACCTGCAGGCTCGCGAGCGCCAAGGCCGGATCAGACTGAGGGGTAAATGGGTGGGTTTCCCACTGCGGGCCGTCGACATGATCCGATCCTTGCCAGCAGACTTCAGCGCCCGCGTTGCGATGGACACTGCTACTGGGCCTTTCCGGCGCACCGACGGCCAGACGTTTGCCGCCGAGATCACTCGACGACTTGGTCCCACCGTCTTCCGCGAGTTCTATGAGCCGTATGCCCACAAGCTCTACGGCGCCGACGCTCATGATCTCGGCCGAGAACTTGCCGACCGCAGAGTTGCGGCTACGTCGCCGCTGCAGATCCTGGCCAAGGTGGCCAAAGCCTCTCGAAGCGACGGTCGCCTGTTTTGGTACCCGCGACAGGGATACGGCGCCATCGCCGAACGGCTCGCCGATGCGGCGGTATCCGCCGGGGTCGATGTGCGACTGTCTAGTCCAGCTGCTTCAGTGACGGTTGGCGAGGCAGCGCGAACCGTGCGTTGGACTAATCCAATTGTGTCAACCGAAGGTCGCGTCGACAGCGATCTCGTACTGTCTTCGATTCCGCAAGCCGTCCTCGGAAGAATCATTTCGCCTGCTCCGGCGCCAGCGGTTCTCGATGCCCTGACGATGGTTCGTACTCGTTCCATGGTCTTGGTCTACCTGGTGCTTCCGCAGGCTCAGTACACACCATTTGACGCGCACTACTTTCCCGAGCGCTCCGTGGGCATGTGCCGGCTGTCTGAACCAAAGAACTACCGCGACGGCGACGACCCAAAGAACCAAACCGTTCTGTGCGCGGAGTATGCATGCTGGACCGGTGACGAGATCTGGGCGTCGTCAGACGGCGATCTCGCGGCGCGAGCCGTTGCTGATCTTGAACGAGGTGGCCTGCCTCGTCCCACCGTTGTCCATGTCGAGTCTCGGCGTTTGTCGAACGTCTACCCAGTCTTTGAACCGGGAACTATCGCCGCTCGAGATCAGATCAGTGAATGGGTGAACAACCTTGAACATGTCCTGTCATTTGGACGACAAGGTCTAGATGTTCCTGACAATCTCCACCATGTCTTGGCTATGTCCCGAGCCGCGGTGCAAGCGATGTCTAAAAACGACGAGATCGATCGCTCAGCGTGGGATCTGTCGCTGGCCGCATTCGCCAACCACGTCGTGCAAGATTGACGTGCAGGACAGGCTAGGCCTATGCCGGGTTAGCGCACCACTCTGAGACCATCTGCTCCGCTGACCCGTCATCGGTTGCGACTCGTCGGTAGGTATCAAACGGTGCGGTCGATAGTGCGATCTCATATTGCTGGTGAACACCATCAGTACGTTCGGTACTCCTAAGGGGCCTAGCGGATAGGCAACATCAGCTGGCTTCTGGCCCTCTGCGTCTCCGCTCTAGCTCGCTCCGCTCACGGGCCGCTGGGCCACGGGCTAGCCATCCTCACGGCCTGATTCGGTACCTACCGGCTAGCCCTCTAATAAGCCTCGATCCACCGATTTGCTGGCGCTGTCTGGGCGAGGCTTCGCCGATGCGTAAGCCCGTAAAGGCGTGAAAGTGGATCAGCAGGCCGGGCTCGTCGCGTGGCGTGTCATATGGCCGCGACACGTGCGGCGGTGGGTTCGTGATTTCCGTGGCGAGCGCTTCGACTTCGACTGGCGTCAGGAATCGTCTAGTGCGGGTCGGCGATTTGGCAATGCGAATGCCGTCGACCGGATTGGCTCGCATCGCACCCGATCGAATTGCGGAGCCACAAATCTGGGAGAGCACGTTGCGGTGCTTTGAGATAGACGCAGCCGATAGGCCCTGATCAGATTGGTCGCTGATCCATACCGCCACGGTGTGATGGTTGAGCCGTCCGATCGGCATATGGCCGAACGCTGGTAGCACGTGGCGGTCAAGGATGGAGCGGTACCGAGAGCGCGTCGACGCGCGACGCCGACCGAGCATCGCGAACCACCGCTCCGCGAACTCAGCAACCGTCTGCTTTGAGTGGCGGTCGTCTATCCAACCTCCTCGAGCAATATCGGCCTCAACCGTTGCACGGAACGTGACCGCGCCGACCTTGCGCGTGAACGACTTCTCGCGTTGCCTGCCGTTGACGTGACACCGCACGCCGTATCGCACGCCGGTCTTCACGAGTGCTTGTTGATGCTCGCCATCCAACAATCTTCGTCAGACCTTCGACGGGGTCTGTGATATTTGCTGGATGACCATTTTTGACATCTCACAAAATCAGCCAAATTCGTTGCAAACAATGGCGCCCACGGCCGGAATCGAACCGACGGCCTAGGACTTAGGAGGTCCCCGCTCTATCCGACTGAGCTACGTGGGCAAATGCACTTGCAATGTATCGGGCCACTGCCTTCAGTCGCAGCAGGATTCTTCGGTGCGGCAGAAGCAGGATGAGGTGACGTCGATATCGGCGCCGAGTGATGCCGTAGCAAGTTGAGCGGCGATGTCGGTTGCTTCCTCGTCACGGCCGAGCGCTACGCAGCATTCGTGATAGCCGTGCAGTGCCCAGAGGTTGCCGGGGTGCTGCGACGGACGCACCAGCGTGTCGTCGAGACCCAAGTCAGCGCGGTAAACAGCGGCAGCTTCCTCGACGTGGCCCTGCTCGAGCAACAGCGCGCCCAGAGCGTGGCGAGGCGGCTGCATCCACACCCATGGTTCGCTGTAGTTCAACTGGTCATACAGATCAACGCAGTGACGCAGCTGTTCGAAGGCTTGGTCGAAGTTTTCTCGCCGGTACTCGAGTTCGCCGGCCAGCATCGCCTCGGCGACGTGCAGCATGACTCGGCTTTCGTTGTTGAAAACCATCCGTTCTTCGGGCACCAGGCTGAACGCGTGCAGGAACAGCGCCTGCTGCTCGGCCGCCTTTTCGACATCGCCAGACGCCGCATACGCCACGCCCTTGGCGTAGTGCCAGAGCGCGGTGGTGACGCAGAACAACTTTGGATCGGACGGCATGGGTTCGTCGATCAGCTCTTGCCATTTGCCGAAGCGGATGTAGACGTGCACCTTCATGCCGTAGAACGCTTCGAGGTAGTTGACGAGGAACTCGTTCTCGTGTTGCAGCGCTTCGGGTGTGACGGTCTTCCAGATCTGATCGCCAGCGTGCAGCGCCGCTTCGTATTGACCCAGGAACATCGCCGAGTACATCTGGAAATGGATGTTGTGCAGCATGTAGATCGAGTAGATGCCGATCTCGGGGTTGACCTGCACGTATTTCTCGTCGGCGACGACGGCCTCGATGTTCGACTCGAGAGAGTCTTTGAACTGGCCGCAGAGCACATAGAGATGTGACGGCATGTGAATGAGATGGGCCGCATCGGGAACGAGCCCCCGCAACACATCGGCTTCGGGCAGGGCTGCCTCTGGCGTTGGTGACATCTCCATCAGGTGGATCTTGAAGTGCAACAGCGCGGGGTGTGGCGCTCGTTGCTCGTCGGCGGCGCGGGTGATTGCCATGTCGAGCAACTCGATCGCAGCGACCGTAGATGCGCCTTCGGCCGGTACGCGGTTTTCAAGATCCCACAGACGCCACGGTGTGCGACACATCAGCGCGTCGATCGCCAGCGCCACCACATCGTCGTCCTCGACGAACCGCTCGGCTACATCGCACATTGCGTCGGCATACGCGTCGTCCCACGATGCGTAGATCTCGAGGCTGTCGTTGGCCGGCTGCGGGCACCGGATCGCATACGCCTCTATCAGTGCTCGTTCGGCTGCAGATGCCGACTCGACCCGAGCCAGCGCCTCGGTGACGAAGCCATACACTTTTGCATTGACGTACACGCGCAGCGGCGGCGGCATGCGATCCCACGGGCCGTTGTAATACGGGCCGAGCGAGTAGGCCAGCCCCCAATAACCAATTGCGCAATCGGGGTCGAGCTCGACGACTTTCTCGAAACAGCGGTGCGCCTCTTCACGAGAAAAGGCATAGGACCAGTTGAGCCCTCGATCGAACC
>JBDNHG010000962.1:0-5176 GCA_041688925.1 Acidimicrobiales bacterium
GAGGGCCACTACGGCGGCATCGCCGAGTCAGTATTCAGTCGACTCCAGTTCGACCGATTGCTGCTCGAATACGACACTGACCGTGCCGGAGGCTTCGAACCGTTGCGCTACGTGCCAAAAGGCAAGACGGTCGTTCTCGGCCTCGTAACCACCAAGACCGGTCGAGTCGAGACCGTCGACGAGCTCGTGGCCCGCATCGACGAGGCGTCCAAGTTCATCGACATCGACCAGCTCGCGCTCAGCCCTCAATGCGGGTTCGCTTCGGGCATCTCCGGCAACGACCTCACACCCGACGAACAATGGCAGAAACTCGAGGTCATCCAACAAACCGCGGACCGCGTCTGGGGCTGACGGCACCGGGTCAACCACAGCGATTTGAACCACGCCACGCAACGACACACTTTGTGTCACGAAGCCGCGGGTGAAAGGGTTCGTGGAGCATGGACGACGGTGTCAACAGCTCGAATTCGAATCCGGTCGACTCAGCCGCTGGTGCTGGCACTCGGAACCGCTCAGGCAGCTTCGATCCCTGGGTCGAGGTGATTGCCCACGCGATCGAGCACAACGTCCGCGAGCTGCATCGCTATACCGGCCGTCGCCTCATGGCGGTAGCGAAGAACAACGCCAACGGCCTCGGGCTACGCCAGATCGGCCCGGTGCTCGAAGCGCTCGACGAGGTCGCCGGTATCGCAGTGGTTCGAGTCGACGAGGCCCTCGCCCTCCGTAATGTCGGTGTCAACAAACCGATCCTGTTCATGGCCCACGCCGAACAGGACGAAGCCGAGCTGCTGGTGCGAAACGGTGTTCGACTCTCACCGTCACATGACCAGGCGACTGCGCAACTCTCTCGGCTCGCCGAGCGCGTAGGGCACGCCGTCCCGGTGCACCCCAATGTTGATACGGGCATGAATCGGATGGGAATGCCCTACCGGCGCGCGGTGCCATGGATAGTCGACCTTGCGGCGAACCCAGCTGTGACCATCGAGGGGACCTACACCATGTTCTCTGGCGCCGTCCGTGACGGGGAACCGTTCGATCTCGAACATCTACGACGGTTCCGTTCCGTCCTCGTTCAGGTCCGACAACAGGGCGTCGATCCTGGACTCGTTCATGGTGCACCGTCCTACCAACTGGTTCACACCCACGAGTTGCACGACCTGGATCTCATCCGTCCCGGTGGCGCCATCTATGGGCTGGATGCGCACCGCAGGGGTCCGGCGGGCGAGCCGATCTTGGATCTTCGACCTGTCTTCAGGCTGCGAGCGCGCGTGGCGCGCGTCGAGCTGCTCGATGTCGGCGAAGGCGTCAGCTTCGAACATCACTACCGCGCCACTGAGCCGACGTGGGTTGCCACCATCCCTGTTGGTCACACCGACGGGTACCCAAAGGACGCCGCTGGAACCGCCCAAGTGCTGATCGACGATCGGCTCTATCCCGTGATTGCGGTAGTCAGTTCCAATCACACCATCGTCGAGCTCGGACCCGACAGAGAGGTCTCGGTCGGCGATGTCGCGACCTTGGTCGGCCCAGATCGCGATGAAATCACGCCGATCGCCGTCGCCAAAGGCGCTGGGCTCGACCGGGATTATTGGGTCATGACAAAGCTCAACGCGCTTCTTCATCGCAAGGTCGTATAGACCTTCGACGCACGGCTCGTTCGTCCGGCGCGCACGCTGTTGGCGCGAGAAGGTAAAGGGGACCTCGAGTGCCCGGGATGATCACGGCGGCGAGTGTGGTGTCGTCGCTCACGGTGGTTGCGCTCCAGACCGCGTCGACCCAGGTTGTAGCCGGTCGCCCATACGAGGTTCTGGACCATCTTGGCGTAAGTGGCGGTGGACAGGTCGATGATGCCGGTGACACCCCGTGGGTCGCTAGAAGCCAAGACGACGCCCGCCGATTCGATGGCGACGTCAGTGCCTGCGCCGATAGCGATGCCGACATCGGCCCGGGCGAGGGCAGGTGCGTCATTGACGCCGTCACCCACCATGGCGACGCGGAGACCGCGAGCCTGGAGCTCGGCGACCTTCGAGTCTTTGTCTTGGGGGAGTACTTCGGCGAAGACCTCGTCGATGCCGAGCTGAGCGGCAACCCCGTCGGCAACCTGCTGAGCGTCGCCGGTGATCAGCACCACGCGCACCCCGCGTTCATGTAGCGCATCGATTGCGATCTTTGATTCGGGACGGATTTCGTCTGCCAGGGTCAGGGCGCCGACAACTGCGGAGTCACAAATGACATACAACACGGATCCGCCTCGTTTCCGCCAAGCCTCGAGCGTGTTGACCAACGCGTCGGGTTCGGTGGCGTCGACATAGTCGAGCAGTGCTGGGCCGCCAACAGCTATGTGCTGGCCGTCGACTGTTCCTTCAACGCCACGTCCGGTCAATGCGGCGATGTCGACTGCCGGTGGAATATCTCCACGTTCAGAGGCGGCGGCGGCGATTGCTCGAGCAATGGGGTGTTCGCTCTCGATCTCTACCGCGGCGGCCAGGGCAAGGATGTCGTCGCGTTCCCAGTTATCGACTGCGGTGTAGTCGACGACGGCATGGTTGCCTTTCGTGAGGGTGCCGGTCTTGTCGAACAGCACGGTGTCAACGGTGCGCATGCGCTCGAGGGCTAGCCGATTCTTGATCAGAATTCCGGCTTGGGCCGAGGTCGCAGTCGAGATGGACGTGACCAACGGGATGGCGAGCCCGAGAGCATGAGGGCAAGCGATCACCAGCACGGTGACGGTGCGAATGACACCCTCGGCGCCGTCGCCAGCGATCGACCAGGCCACCATTGTTGCGATCGCAGCACCGGTGGCCAGATAGAAGAGTGCGGCCGCGGCCCGATCGGCGAGAACCTGTGCTCGCGACTGTGAGGATTGTGCGTCGGCGACCAGCCGCTGGATGCCAGCGATTGCGGTGTCGTCTCCGATTGCCTCGACCCGAACCCGTACCGATGAGTCGGTCGACACGGTGCCGGCCACAACGTGGGCGCCATCGCTGCGGGTGACGGGACGAGACTCGCCAGTGATCATTGACTCGTCGAAAGCCGCACGGCCGTCGACGATTGACCCATCGGCAGGAACTCGACCACCTGGGCGAACCAAGACCACGTCGTCGACACGAAGATCGTTGATGGCCACCTTCTCGACGCCATCAGCGGTGACCCGCTCAGCAGTATCGGGCAGCAGTTCGGCTAGTGCGGCGAGAGCGCCTTGCGCCTGGCCGATTGCCTTCATCTCTTGCCAGTGGCCCAAGAGCATCACAACGATGAGCGCTGCTAGCTCCCACCAGAAGTCGAGGTTTCCCAAACCCAGCGACGATGCAAGCGATGACAGATAGGCAACGGTGATCGCAAGCGAGATTAACAACATCATGGCCGGCTGGCGGTCGCGGACCTCGGTTACACCTCCGGCCAAGAACGGACGGCCGCCCCACAGGTATATGGCGGTACCGATGACCGGTGCAA
Source organism: Acidimicrobiales bacterium (assembly GCA_041688925.1). Lineage (GTDB taxonomy): Bacteria > Actinomycetota > Acidimicrobiia > Acidimicrobiales > UBA10347 > UBA10347. Next base: position 3,454 of record JBDNHG010000962.1, read on the forward strand.
TCCAGGCTGCTCCGGCGAAATCGATCGTGTAACCAAACCAGTCCTGGACCTGGGCAGAGAACACCAACACCGGAACTGCGAGCAGCAAGTTCCACCAGAACAAGCGGCGAAACACTTCAGGGTCATGACCAGCGTGTTTGTCATGGCCGGCGTGGTTGCCTTGCCCGGCATTCTGGTGCTCGTGCTCGCCGCCACGTGTATCGCTGCCGCTTTCGTTATGAGTCGCCTGATGCTGTTCGTGGCTGTGGGCCATGGAGTTTCCTTCGTGCGCTTCGTCTGATCGCGGAGAGTGGGGCTGCCGTGCGAGTATGCACCCTCCAGTCGACTAGAAGGTCAAGCTTGGCGGTGTTCCGCTCACCACGAACCTGCCGTGCTCCGGCGAAGTTGCCACCGGCCGACTTTGAGGTTCCTCTTGGGTGGAAGGTCGGGTAGTCTTGATGGTATGAAGATCGGCGAGCTCGGTGACCAGTGTGGCGTGACGGCCAAGACGATTCGGTACTACGAGTCGATTGGATTGCTCGACGAACCGTTGCGCACGCAGAGTGGCTATCGAGACTATGGCGACGCTGTAGCCGAACGTTTGCGGTTCATCCGCGATGCTCAGTCGACTGGCTTGTCGCTTGCCGAGATCGCTTCGGTCCTTGAACTCAAGGGGGCAGGAGAGCGGTCTTGTGCACACACGATGGCGCTGGTCGACTCGCACCTTCTGGCGATTGACATTCAGATCGACCAACTCACGGCCGCTCGCCGAGAACTCGCACTGTTGGCGAAACGAGCAAAAGGACTAGATCCTGCGTCGTGTACTGACCCAAATCGGTGTCAGGTCATCGACGAGGCTCGCCTGACCGGTTGACCTTCCAGCCGACTGATCTGACCCTTCGGTTCGAGAAGAACAGAAATCTCTTGACCTTCCAGTCGAGTGGAAGCTCTATACTGAGCGCATGATGCAGGAAACGATGTCTCGCTCTGAGCTTGCGATCGACGGGATGACGTGCGCCGCGTGCGCTAATCGGATCCAACGCCGGTTGGGCAAACTCGATGCCGTCAGCGACGCGCAGGTGAACTTCGCGACCGGACGAGCAACGGTCGTCCACGATGGGTCGATCAACGATGCGGTGTTCGCGAGCGAAGTCGCGGCACTCGGCTACAGCGTGATCGACAAAGACGAAGGCGATGACGCAGAAGACCGGCGAGAAGCCGACCTGTTGCGACGGCTTGTCTTTGGTGTTGCGCTCGCCGTGCCGGCAATGGTCATCTCCATGATCCCCGCGCTGCGCTTTGCTGGTTGGGAGTGGCTCGTCGCCGCATTGGCAACGCCGGTGATTCTGTGGTCGGGATGGGGCTTCCACCGGGCGGCGTGGATGAACATTCGCCACGGCTCGACCACCATGGACACGCTGGTGTCGCTTGGATCACTGTCGGCGCTGATTTGGTCGACCGTGGTTCTGGTCGGCGGCGTCGGTGACGGCCACATCTACTTTGAAACCGGCGCGGTCATCGTCACACTCATTCTCTTGGGCAAGTGGTTCGAGCTGCGAGCCAAGCGCCGCTCGGGCGACGCAATCCGCGCTCTGGCCGATCTCGGGGCCCGCACCGCTCGCCTCGTTGATGGTCGAGAAATTGCACTCGAGGACCTAGCGGTCGGCATGCGGTTCGTGGTCCGGCCCGGCGAGAAGATCGCCACCGACGGCGTGGTGGTCGAGGGTCATTCCGCAGTCGATGC